>CAWWCC010000049.1:0-15811 GCA_963935315.1 uncultured Planctomycetaceae bacterium
TTTGTAGTACGGTCGATTATTTCGGCCAATTCTTTTCGATTTGAATAGCCAACCAACAATTTAAAAAAGAATCGATCGAGCTGGGCCTCTGGAAGTGGATACGTACCTTCTTGCTCCAAAGGATTTTGAGTTGCCATCACAAAAAACGGCAACTCCATCGGAAACACCTTGCCGGCAATGCTTACTTTTTTTTCTTGCATCGTCTCGAGCATAGCAGACTGCGTCTTGGGGGTAGCCCGATTGATTTCGTCGGCCAGGCATATTTGCGTAAAAATCGGCCCCTTCTGAAATTGAAAAACCCGACCTCCTTCAGGACTTTCGACAACCATATTCGTCCCCAGGATATCCGCGGGCATTAAATCGGGCGTAAATTGAATGCGCGAAAATTTTAGATCGAGAGTCTCTGCCAGAGTACGTATGAGGAGTGTTTTACCCAGCCCTGGCACACCTTCTAGGAGACAATGGCCCCCAACAAAAAGGCAAGTCAACACACCATGAAGAATATCACTATGGCCGACAATCACTCGCCCCAACTGTTGATAAACTGCCTTGTAGCGCGCCGCAAACTCCTGGGCTTGTTCTTCTATGGACTCGCCTACGCTCATGAGGTGCTTTCTTTCAGTTCTTGTGAAACGATTTTCAAGGTTCTGGATCAAGTACCATGAAAAGAAAATACTAAGGGGATCCCTTCATTACCATCGGCTATCTCGATGGCCCTTGTCTTAATAACTTGACCAATCATCCTGAAGTTCATGCTGTGATGGCATATTATGCCAATGAAACCTTTATTGCGACAACTACTCCCTCGGATCATCTTTTTTCTTTTTCTGCTGCTGATCATCCCACACTTGCCGTTTGGCTTTGAGCAAACGCTCAGTATAGGATGGTTCTGCTGCGATTTCAGGTTTTTCATCAGGTGCCCGAGATTCTGGCCTCTTTGCGACTGGATCGGAAGGTCCTGCTGGAGAGACGGCCTGCGCGGATTCCTCTGTCTCTGGTGGAACCACAAACCGTGCCTTATCGCGGCGACTTTCGATTTGCTCACCAATCTCTTGCTTGCGACTGCGAAGTCTTGACATTGTTTCGGGTACTGCGACTGCTCTTTCGCGACCTAACACCCGATCCCATACCTTCGCCCATAGTGGCAGAAGCCAGAGAAAATCAATCTGCACGCGACGCACAAATACGTCGGCAAAAAAAAGGCAACTGCCCACCAATACGAGCCATGGCCAAATAGGTTGGTTCGAAATTACCGGTTTGAGGTCGCGCCGAAAAGGGTTGGCATTTAACAACTCTTCCCTCTTGCTGCTATCAAGTCCCGTTTCGACAAATTGACCGGCGGGACCATCTTTGACAGGCATCTTTGCTAAAGCCTTGAGCAATGCCACATTGGTTGCATTGCCTTGATACTCAGCAGAATACCCCACGTTGACTCCCGTACGAATTGCAGCCTGCCCACTACCTGGATTCACTACGACCAAGTAGCTGCCGGCCATTTCGGCAGGAAATTCACCCAGGTACCGCCCGGGCGCAATTTGTTCAATGGACATTGCGAGTGATTTCATGTCAGGAGCTACGACCGTACCCGTCATCGATTGCTCATTAATGAACTGATCGTTTTCGTCGAGCGCATTAATGATGACCTGCGCTTTGCCATCGCGAACATTGGTAGCAATACTAAAATCACCTTGGTCCCCAGTGGGTCGCATAGACCAGCGTACCAACTGGCTAAAGAGTTTGTCGTAGTTTTCCCAATCGGTCCAGCGATTTGCCCACCGTTGCCCCACATCCGTGGTGAGTACTGCCGACTTGCCCGCACCATAGGTCCACGTCGCCAGGATGGTAGAATTCTTTTCGTTGGGCGGTCTTGATGAGCGGAGAACAACCTCAACCAAAGGGTTTTCCTTGACAGAAGTTAGCACGAATCCGCTGATCGGAGGTATGCCACCCTCCAAGCCCTGAATGATTTCATGCTGCTGAATAATCGCAGGTTGGACAGGAGGATCGGGTTCGTAAATCAATGACCTTACGACACGGCGTACTTCGCGTTGATAGATTTTAGGAAGCGCTTTGGCGCTCTTGACTACGTAGTACTTACCCCCCGTTTGATTGGCAATTTTCTGCATCGTGGAATTGCCACTATTGATCCCATGCGATGGCACGGTCACGGTGGTGACTTTGACACCTTGCTTCACGAGTCGTTTAATTGTACTAGGAGCAGGAGGGGTGGGGTCGCCATCGCTGATAATAATCATGTGTTTTATAGATGCGTTTTGCAAATTTGCAAAAGCAATCTCAGCCATTTTCATAGCAGGGTCGAACTGAGGCATATCGCCAATGGTCATTTTATCGACCTGCCCCATCATCAGTTGGCGATTGGGACCAACACGCAGCATACCTCCCCGTGATCGGCCCCAAAGCCATTGTTCGGAGCCGTTCCACTGGACCATCCCACAGTAGTCGCGACTCCCCAAAGCTTTGATCGACTCAAATGCAATACGCTTTTGCCAGTAATTCGCCTTGGGCATTTCACCGGCATGCATCATCAAGACCAAAGCGCCTACCGGTGTGACTTTGGTGCTCTTAATCTCAAAATCTACAGGCATTGCCTTCTCAAGTTCAGTACCGGTCCAACTTCCGCAGCCAAACGTATCGGGACCTCCCAGCATGATCAACCCGCAGCCCATTTCACGCGTGTTTTGAGTTAGCATGCTGATCTGGCTGTCGCTAAAGCTGCTGACGTTCTCAGCATCATCTCCCGTACTCCGAGAAACGTTGGCCAGAACTACCGAATCATAACGTTGCAGTTCGGCCAACGACGTAAACAGTCGATCACTGGGTGCAACCGTGACCGCTATGCCTTCTTGACGAAGTCGTTCTACGAGATAATCGAATTCACCCTGCTTGTCCCAGTTTTCAATAAGCAGAACATGCCCTTTGCCGCGTACGTGAGAAAATGCCGACGCCACATTGTTTTGGGCCATACCGTCATCGGATGCATCATCAGGCGTGAAGTGCGCTTCGTAAGTGTAAAAGTCGGGCTGATCGATTTCTTCAGAGATCGTAAAAACGCGTTTGCCAGAAGGGATTTCAATCTCTTGTGTCACGATGTCCGTCTCCCGGTCTCCCGATTTGCGGACTATGCGCAGCTTGCCAGCAACCGTATTCTGACTCTCCCGAGGAGCATCGTTGTGCAATACCACCCGCATTTCAAAAGGTTGTCCACGACGCGTACTCGCCGGAACATCGATTTTTTCGACAGAAACTTCATTGCGGGAAGTGAGCAGCACGGGTACCACGTCAAGGCTGACTCCCGCGGCTGTGGTCGCACGTGCTTCACGCTGTGCATTGCCAAGATTTTGATTGCCATCAGAAACCAATACAATCCGCTTGGCACTATCGTAAGGAAACATCGCTTTGGCACGTTGGATGGCTGTAGCCACATCTGTGTATTCCGGGTCAAGAATCGTTTCGACTTGAGCATTGAGCATAAGAGCCACATCGACTAATGGCATCTCAACCACCGCATCACGCCCAAACACGATCACTGCAAAGCGATCCCGTTTTTCAACATCATGATGACGCTGGATCGAAGCATTCACATATTCGATCATCGCTTGTCGTTGATCGGGAGGAATACTTAGCGATTGATCAAGCAAGTAGATTACCGTAAGCCGGTCGTTCTTACGCTGGTATTGCAAATCTGCTAGAGCCAGCACCAGCATAGCGAGTACGAAGGATCGCAATCCAAGCACCACCAGTCGTCTCCAACGACCCAACCCAGCCAGGCTCCCAAAGCTAAGCAACCATAAGAGAGGTAGCAACGCGAGCAAGATTAAATATCCTGCACTATCGAAAGCTATGCTATGGCCAAACATAAGGTATCGGGTAGTTAATGCTTAAGGGTTGAAACTGGCAGGTGGCTTAGGACCTATCTCAAAATTGAAACCCCCTCACCCTGCCTTCTCACCCGTATCCGGGGGAGAGGATTCTTGGACAGGTACTTCGTAGCCGGTTCAGAATCTCAAGGAAAGTAGGTCTCGTTGCATAATGAATGTTGCCTAACTTTTAAAACGTACGCACTCTACTTCAAATTTAAAAAATGGCTCGTTGGACTCGGTGATTATTGGAATCTAAAACATGCAATCGTCCTCGACTGTCTCGAACCAGGGCCCAGGGGTTATGCAATTGGCCAGGACCTCGTCCATGGGTCCCCCAGCAGGCGACTGATTGCCCTGCCAGGGTAAATTTTTGAACTCGATGATTGCCATATTCACACACATACAGATGCCCCTGGCCATCGTGGACGAGATCATAAGGATAATACAATTGCCCGGGTGCCGTTCCCTCGGTGCCCCAATGACCCACCAATTTTCCATGTGGACTGAATACCTGAATCCGATGATTACAAGCGTCAGCTACCCAAATTTGATCTTGCGAATCAATGGCCATATTTTGAGGTCGACGAAACTGACAAAGCTGTTCGCCATGGGAACCCCATTGTAGAAGAAAGTCGCCACTAGGCGAAAACTTTTGAACTCGGTCATAAGATCCATATTCCGCAATATAATAGTTGCCCTCAGAATCCTGGACCGCATCCGTCACAAATCCAAACTCGCCCGGCTGCTCTCCCATCGTTCCGCCAATCTGCTGATTCGGATTGGCCTTCCCCAATGGAGAATAAACGAGCATCTGATAATAATGGGTATCCGCAACTAATAATTGTCCAGAGCGATCAAATGAGAGTCCCGAAGGCCTTCCATTCTGGCTCATAGGTGTCTTCCAACCACGCAAATAGTTGCCTTCGGGATCAAAAACCTGGATGCGTGCAGTCATATCAACAATATAAAGATTGTCTTGTGTATCGATTGCAACTGCACGCGGTTTCTGCAATCGCCCCGGAGTAATACCTCGTTGTCCCCAGATGAGGTCTGCCGTGCCTTCGGCCTGAGGGCGCTCGACGCAACCGGCTAAAACGGCTAAGCCAACCAAAATGCTCCAGAAAAATCCTTTCAGCAGATAATTGTCAAGAAAAATCATAAGTAGAATTGTGTCTCCGTCGCAGGCTTCGCGGCAAGTAAGAATTATTGTATCACTAAAACGCCATCAGACGACGCAGTCTTCCTGTTTGACTTATTTTACCCGTTGATGCTATATTTAACTCCCACAGAACATCCCTTCCATGCTGCCTAACTGAACTCATGGAATCTGTTTCATTATCACAACATATTTATTGAAACTCGTTTGAAATTGTGGAAACTCGTTGTATCCTGAGGGCCTCGTTGCATCTAATTGCCCTGTAATCACAACGAAGCATATCCTCCATCACTGACTATGTGTACAGCCGTGAGCTGTAGCTTATGCCGCCGATCGTTATTGACCTTAGTAGCACGGACGACCGGCGAGACGTCGTTCACCAAGCTGTACAGACACTGGCAGAGGGAAAACTAGTTGTATTTCCCACCGAAACTGTTTACGGCGTAGGGGCCTATGCTCGTCATGCCGCAGGTGTCGAGAGCCTGTATACGGCCAAAGGGCGCTCCCATCAGACCCCCCTGGCGCTGGCAATCAAAAGTGCCGAAGAAATTCTCGATTATGTGGCAAATCCCGGCCATCTGGCTGAACGATTAGCCCGACGCTGCTGGCCCGGGCCCATCACGCTGGTTGTGGATGTCCCTGAGAAAAACGACGAAAACTTGCGGGAGGACCTCCTCAGCCAACTACCTCCCAGAGTCCAGCAGTTAGTCGCCCCCCAGGGGACACTCGGACTACGTGTACCTGCACACCAAACGATTCTTGATATATTGGGTATGCTGGCAGGTCCCATTGCTTTGACAAGCGCCAATATCAGTGGAGAACCAGCAGCTGTAACAGCACAACAGGCTCTAGACAGTCTAGGTGATAAAGTTGCCTTGGTTCTCGACGGTGGCCCCTGCCGCTACGGGCAGCCTTCGTCGGTAGTAAAAGCTACGGGCGATACGTGTCACTGTATTCGAGAGGGAGTTGTCAGCCAGTCCACATTGGATCGCCTTTCAAGCATGGTAATACTAATTGTTTGTACGGGTAACACTTGCCGCAGCCCAATGGCCGAGGCAATCATGAGGCAGATGGTTGCAGAAAAAATAAATTGTTCCGCTGCCGATTTAGAGCAGCATGGTGTGATCATTGCCTCGGCAGGTATTGCTGCTGTATCGGCTTGTGCCCCTAGCCAAGAGGCCGTTGAAGTCATGAAAGCACGCGGGCTGGACCTATCGAAGCATGAGTCGCAGCCGCTCACCGACAAACTTGCCAAACACGCAGACATCATCTTAACCCTGACAAATGGCCATCTCCATGCCTTGAAAAGACGTTGGCCCGATTGTTCCCAGCGCACCTATACTTTGCGGAGTGATGGTGGCGACATCAACGACCCTATCGGCGGAACCATTGGGTTGTACAGGGAGTGTGCTGAACAAATCACCAACGCACTGAAAGATCGCGTGGCCGATATAGATTTTTCACAAACAACCTAAATTAATTCGTTCGAAAGGACAATCATCATGCGAATTGCCATTGGCAGTGACCATCGTGGTTATGATCTCAAAGAAAAACTGACGGGGATCCTCCGATCAAAAGGGCACGATGTGTCTGACGAGGGACCTGCGTTGACTGAAGCGGTTGACTATCCAGACTTTGCTGCACTGGTAAGCCAAAAAGTCAGTGATGGCACGACTGAAAGAGGAATCTTAATTTGTGGTACTGGGATTGGAATGGCCATTACAGCCAATAAATATCCAGGGGTGAGAGCCGCTCCCATTACCGATGAGGTCACGGCAGAAATCAGCCGCCGTCACAATGACCTGAACGTCTTGTGTTTATCAGCAGACATGCTTAGCCCAAGTTCAGTGGAACGCATGGTAGAAATATGGGTCGACACAGAATTTGAGGCTGGACGTCATCAGCGCCGGGTAGAAAAGATTCGCGAAATCGAAACCAAGCTGAGCGATTGATGGCAGTGCGCTAGTTAGAGTTGGATAAGCTCTGCGTTGTTAAGATTCACATTGCAAAGCTCTAAGTCGATAAGTTCGGTGTCGATAAGTTCGTTGTCGTCATGTTCAATTTCGTTCAACTCAGCCGTACTCTGCAAGGACTCAACCTATTGAACTCTCAAGAACCTGCGATCACCATGCGGGTGCCATCCGGCAGGATTCGTATGTACTCCTGTGAAGGTGGAGCCGTTGTGTTATTAATCTCCAGCCAGGTACTGGAAATCTGGTGCATCGGACGCGTTCCGTTGCCTGCTTCTACGGTTCGGGCAAGTTCTAAAATGCGTTATAACCTAGTTTTCTAGCATCCTGGCAGACGGATGTCATCCTGGGGTAAACATAATCCCTGGCAAACGATCGTCGAAACCAACTACGGATAGATCTCGTAGTATTTCCATTTCCATGTTCAGAGATTCATTAATCAGTCCTACTGCCACCGGGGGATCAGTCACAAAGACAGCCGTGGGTGGCTTGGGAAGACTCATCAGATTGCGTAGTAACTGTGCTCCATCAGGTCTGTGAGCTGAAACACGAAAAATCAGACCCGGATCCAGTGATAAGCCAGCGCCTTCTAAGGCTTCTGTATATGCCGAAAAACGGTCCCCATGGTCTCCGTCCTGATGTTCATTGAAGGCAAATGCGATTCTTTCGTACCCCAGCGTAATCAGGTGATCCATTGCTTGAGCACTGGATTTCGTCGAATCCGCATAGACGAGAGCCAGAAAGGAGGTGGTTCTACGTGACACATGCGGCACGTATCCACATGTATTTACCGCCTCCAGGACCTTGGCCCGTACTTCGTCTATTACCGCTGGACTATTGTTAATGACTCGAGAAACGGTGGCTATCGATACGCCAGCCTTCTCTATTAGAAAAAAACATATAGGATGGTGCCGAAGGCTCATCGTTTCGCGTGTTTTGATTTACCGCGTAATGGTGGGCCGGCACTGGCCTCTGGCCCACCCCGCAACTCATGAGAATGTTCAAAGCGTTAATGCAATCTCCCCCCGTAAGGGTTCATTTTGGGAGGGGTGCTTGCACAAACGTTTCGACTTGATCCATTGCCACTTAGCGTGGATCGCCAAGTACTTTTAGAATGGACTGCCGTAATTGACGAGATTTTACAGGCATCTGCAGCACAGTGCGGT
This sequence comes from uncultured Planctomycetaceae bacterium, assembly GCA_963935315.1. Classification (GTDB taxonomy): domain Bacteria; phylum Planctomycetota; class Planctomycetia; order Pirellulales; family Lacipirellulaceae; genus Bythopirellula. Next base: position 8,174 of record CAWWCC010000049.1, read on the forward strand.
GTTCATTCGTCCTTGCCGATGAACGCCACACCTCTTGCTGATCTCCCAGCAATAGAACAGCAGGAACTGCTTTTGTTGCCGATTCTTCGCCCAAGCGATTAAATGCTTCGACCGCATTAGCCCCCAGGTGTCCGGAACTCACCAGCAATACGTCAGCCGTCTTATTATTTTCGTAGAAACGATGGAATAGTCTTTCAGGATCACTCGTCACCAAGACACGATAACCTCGTTTCTTGAATAGATCCCGAAAAAGATCCTGCATCTTCGTATCCGATTCAACAACCATAAGTCGTCGAGGATTTCCGGAATCGTCGTGACCTTCCATGGGGCCCGACTCAGTAGGTGTTATCGAATGATCGATACTTTGTTCTTTGACACGCTTAAAAGCCAGCTTGAGATCCGCCAGCATTTCACCGGGCGACTGGTATCGTTTGTCCGGATTGAACTCCAGCGATTTGTTGACCACACGTACTATTGGAAAGGGTATTTCAGGAGCGATATTTGCGATCGGGGCTATGTCCCTGAATCTTGACTTATTGAGTCGTTGAGCGCGATCACGCGTTTCACTCATGGGAGGTTTGCCACTAAGCAGTTGATAGAAGATACAGCCAGAGAAAAAGATATCACTTCGATTGTCGCCTTTGCGTGCATTGGACGAACGCTCTAGTCCGGCGTAATCAATGGCGCGTTGATTGCCCGTATCACCGATATCTTCATTATCGTTGCCACCTAAACCAGCAAGTCCGAAATCAACCAGCTTGGCATCACCGTCACTCGAAAGAATGACATTGGACATCTTGAGATCGCGATGGGTCACACCTTTTTGAAAGGCATAATTCAACCCTGAAACCATATCGGCAGTAATTCTTGTTGCTTCGAGAGGTTCGAATTTACCACGCACTTTGAAGAAATCACGTAAGTTGTGTCCTTCGACAAAATCCATTACAAGAAAATGGATTTTCCCTTTGGAATAAACTTCATGAATGGCAACTATATTGGGATGCTTAAGATCCATCCCCAATTCACCCTCGCGGCGAAACAGTTCCGCTTCATCGGGGATCTCACTCTTGCTTTTTCTCAATACCTTGAGAGCAAACAACTCATTGGTTTCACGGTGAGTAGCCCTGTAAACACGTGCAAAGGTACCGGCTCCTACCAGGTAGAGTACTTTGTACTTTCCATAGATAAACCCCGTGCGGAAACCCTGCAACAGTCGTTCAATCTGGAAATTCGTAAGTAGACCGCGACGTACTAGCAGCTGTTTTAGCTGCTCACATTCTACATTGTGCGTTCCAAGTTCTCCCCAAATGGAGCGCAAATCCGTCTCTTTGACAATGTTGACATCCAGCGCCCTTTGAGCCAATTCTTCGGCGGTAAAATCCTTGGCCATAATGCTCGATTGCCTACTAGTCAAAACCCTGGATTCAAAAACCCTGGGGAAAGCGTATTCCAGGGGGCATTTTTAATAGTAGACCCCGTCACATTTAATCTTGTTAATAGGCCCCCAGAATTCTGAGACCAACTTTAGCTTTCATGTTCTTCTAATTTGAGGCGATACTCATCACGCTCACGACGTGTTGCCTCAAGATCAAACATGAGATACTTCATGTCGAGACGCAGCTGCCCCAAAGCCTCTTGAACGAGCGTTAGAATTCTTCGCCTCCTTTTCGTACTTTCGATCACTGCATCCACTAAGGGAGCAAGCTCCGCAACATACTGGTCAGGCATCGTTTGCAATGCGGCTGCCAGCTTTTGAAGATCTGCCGGAACTTGTTCCTGTGTCGATACTGATGATTCAGGTGTACTACTCATGGTGCGTCTCCATAAAGATAAGTGATTTGGTCGACGCCAAAAAAGCACAACGCATGCCGAACGGGACTCGCTCTCCAGCCAATACACGCAAGTAATTATACTGCAATGACTTGCATCATTTCAACTGGCCCCATGTTGATTTTTTACACCACAGGCAATTGGTGTGTTTGGGCATCAGATTGAACTATCTCAAGTACGGAAATGCTGTTATAAGCCTAACTTACATCAATTTTTGGCCATTTGCATAGACGTCGATTTCTGGCAACATCCGAAACGCAAATAGCCCCTCCTTATGTCTGTTTGAGACTAAACTTGGGAATACTAAATTGACCGCTGGTGATTGCCTGTCGCAAACTCGAAAATGCGTAGGCCAAAGCCTCATTCGCATGGGTCGCTTCGTAGTTCTGGTTCTTTTTTTGCAGCATAGCTGTGTGTCGACCAGGCATGTCTCAGCTCAGACACCGGATCACCAAGCCGTTCCAGTCCTGCTCGACAATATGGATGGCCCCGAAACCGAGTTAAAATTGGTAAACCCTCGGGCAGGATTGTTCATTCTTCAGCATTCTATTGATCCGGTTCACGCCCAGTTTGGTGGCGGCTCGGAACATGTTCGATTGACCTGCCCTGCTGGAGAATCGGCGCATCTTGCTTATCCAATACCACCGGCCCCCGTAATTGGAGAATTGCGCATTGAGGCACGTGCAATGTGCAACCGACCCGGACTACGATTGGCCGCCATGGTTGTCCTGCCTCGTACTAAAAACATGGCCACAGGCTTGCCATACAAACTGCTAGTCCGAGGCACCTTGAATAACCAGAGTGGGAATTGGCAGACTTTGTCTTTGTCAAATATGTCCCAGGAAGTGGAACGCTTAGCGCGTGTGGCACGCGCCCAACATGGGGGTACCATCGATCAACGGGGAGCCTATCTATCGCATATCGTCATGCTCACACCCGGAGGGCAGGGAGTTACTGAATTAAAAATTGATCGGTTTGCCGTCTATGGGGTAATCAGTACAGACCTGGTGCTTCAATCGGCTACTGGCTCAGCTACAGAAAATGTCAATCCCTCGACGAAACACGGAGCAACAAACAACCAAGACCACAATAATAAACAACCCGAAATTCTCCGAATTATCCAGTGGCAGAGCGAACCTTTTGACCAGCTTGCCAAGCTTGGCTTCGATGCCGTGGCCATGCGTAGACTTCCGACATCTTCAGAATCTGCGCAAGCACAGCGCAGTGGGCTCTCTCTGATTTGCCCTCCACCCAATCCTAAGCAACTCAGTGAACAAGGTTTGGATGATAAGTATTCTGCTGTAAAGATATGGCAAATTGGCGAGCAACAATCGGTTGATGAAATAGAACTGGTAAAACGTTGGCAACAACTATTAAAACGACACGACACGAACGACGAACGGCCTCTGCTAATTGGCGCACAACTCTATATACGTGAAGCCAGCAGGATTGGTGATTTGGTCCTGCTCCAGCGTCCGGTCTTGGGTACGAATCTCAAACTGAATGAATACTCCACCTGGCTCACCGGAAGAAGACGACTGGCAAGACCTGGCACACCCATTTGGACAACCGTTGAAACGCAATTGAGCCCACAATCGACTCAACAAATAGAAGCGTTATTCCCAGGGTGTGGCAATCAGAACTCAGCTTCCTACCCACAACTTGTCGCGATGACCTCAGCTGCGATCGGTGCTAAATGCAGTGGCTTCTATTTTCGATCGGATAAGTCACTTGCCAATCAGGACCCATACACACGCCAGCGGGCACTAAGCATCGAGTTAACCAATCTCCACCTTGGGCTAGCAAAACCGTGGCTGACAAATGGAAAAATTATGCCGGGAGCTCGTTCCTCAAGGCCCGGATGGTCTGCCCTAGTTCTCCGGGTGGAACGATCCTATTTGCTAATGCCCGTTCATTGGTCCCACAGCCTGGCAGCAGACCAACCTTTCAATCCAGTGGGGCCAGCTTCGTTTGTAGTGCCTGGCGTTGCTGAATCGTCAGAAGCGTATTTGCTCACCACAGCAGGTCCAAAACGATTACGACACGAACGTGTTACGGGTGGTACGCGCGTCTCGGTCGACGAACTACCCCATGATGCCATGATCCTGCTGTCGGATGATCGTCGGGCTGTTGCACAAGTCACTGGCTATATCAGACGACATATGCCACGTGCAATTCGTATTCAACGAGAACTGGTCGCTTTACGTTTACAAAATACCCTCCAGATAACACAAAAACTGGGCCCATCGATTACTACAGCCCGAACCTTACAAGAGCAACTAGGACAATCCCGACGTGAGTTACAACAATGCGACCAGCATCTGGCCATTCAGAATCATGAATCCGCTTACCAATTCACCAAGTCCATTCATGTTTCACTCGATCTATGCGAAAAAATGCTTCGGGATGCAGTCCATCCACAACTCCCTTATGGACTGACCACACTTCCCAATCAGTTGCGTCTTCAGTCCATTCTTTCCCAACCAACGGACCGATCCAATCGATTAACTGGTGGAGGATTCGAAAATTTATCCCAGATGCTGGATGTGGGATGGCGGCATCAACAACTACCCCAGGAGGGCATTTCGACGTCTGTACGGCTTTCGCCAGCGGCTCCTCAAAGTGGATCTTACTGTTTGGAACTCGAAGCCCAGCCCCATGACAAAATGGCTCCCCCTGCAGTTGTCCCTGCTGCCCCCGTATGGATTACCACGGCTCCTGTTTCTGTGAAAAAAGGTGAACTGGTCGAAATCACCGGGATGGCACGAGTTCCTACCAAAATTCTCGGTTCGGTGGATGGTCTTCAAGTCATTGATTCGCTAGGTGGTCTCGAAATGGCACACCGTATTCAGTCAACACCTTCCTGGCAACCTTTTCGCATCTTGCGGGTAGCAACCAGCGATGCTCCAATCTCTGTAACTCTTGCACTCACCGGTATGGGGACTGCCCAGGTGGACAATCTGGCGGTACACACCCGTAGTGTGCCGATCGCACCAACAGCTCAAACACCAATTCGAGATGGAAAGAAAAAGTGAGGAATGAGGATTTCACAGCATGCTGGGCCGGAAAAAATTGCGTCCGATCTTGGGACTCGCAACAATTTGTAACTTGCCGAATCCTACTGGGACTGCCAAATTACAATTATGCAACGTAGTAGCCAACAGCTTCGTGATGATGCTCAAAAAATTTGGTGGGCCGGGGTGCAAGCGGTTCAGCCAGCTCAATTAATCCCGGAATACGTGGTCGCCACCAACGATACTCTTCGAATTGGCAACCAGGATTTCGACCTGCAAGCCATTGGTCGGATCGTTGTTGTGGGAGCCGGTAAAGCTGGCGCTAGTATGACCCAAGCACTCGAAATAGCTTTGGGCGAGAACTTACTTCGTTCCAAGCAAGTAACCGGTTGGGTCAATGTGCCAGCCGATTGTATGGGGTCAACGCAATGTGTGCATTTGCACCCCGCTCGACCGGCAGGCCAAAACGAACCCACCCAGGCAGGTGTCCAAGGTGCAGAAGAAATTCTCAAGCTGGTTAGCAACTTAGATTCTCGCGATTTGTGCCTCTGCCTCCTCTCAGGTGGAGCTTCTGCTTTGCTGCCAGCCCCAATATCCAATTTATCGCTAGATACAAAACGGCAATTAACCCGGGATATTTCGGCCCATGGTGGAACCATTCATCAGCTCAACACCTTGCGGAGAGAACTTAGCAGAATCAAAGGCGGCGGTTTAGCGCGCGCCTGCCAGGCCAATCAACTCGTCAGTCTGATTCTCTCGGACGTCCCTGGTGACGATCTGGCCACAATTGCTTCAGGGCCAACCGTATTGCGTCAGCCATCGCAGCAAGCGGCAATCCAGGTTTTGTACGATCTGGAACTCCAGAACACACCTGCCGGCAAAAAGGCAACTGACTTTTTGCAGCGCCCTCCTGAGATACTACCCACCAACACAACAGACGTAACCAATGTATTGATTGGTAACAATGCCACTGCGGTCGATGCAGCAGGTGTCCAAGCAGAACAACTGGGCTACAGCCACGCCATGATCTCAGCCACAGAGCCTGAAGCAACTGCCGAACAAGTCGCAGACGGACTCATCGACATGGCGCAAACCATGCGCCGTCAAGAGGGTCCTGACTGTCTGATTTCAGGAGGCGAACCCACCGTGCAGTTGGCCAACGAAGCAGAGCGAGGTCTAGGAGGTCGTAATCAGCAACTCGTTTTGTCTGCTCTGGCTAGCCTGCCTGATTGGCACAACCTAGCACTCCTCTCGGGAGGGACGGACGGTGAAGACGGCCCAACCGACGCTGCGGGTGCGGTTGTCAACGAACAAATCGCAAAGCAAGCATCGGCGTTAAAACTGGACGCACAAGATTATCTAAACCGCAATGATGCCTATCATTTTTTTGAGAAAGTGGACAGCCTCATTAAGACAGGCCCTACCCATACCAATGTATGCGACCTGAGGGTGGTTACTGTGGCAAAGGATCGCTAGTCCCACCACCAGGCATCCTCTGGTAAATCACTAAGATTGACCTTGCTGCGGGCTTTTTGCAATTCGCCTCTGTCGTCTGCAATTAGATTCTCGGTTTTGAGCGCCTGGTTGGCCTGGATTTGCACACCTCCACCAACAGGTGTTGCCAGGCGACGACCTTTCCAGATGCTGTTCACCGCAGATGCGACTTGCTCAGGAGGGTTGTAGGTTTCTACAGGGTAGATGGATTCATTGCCCAGCACGGCCAGATCCCAGCCAGCTTGCCCGTAGAGATCGTGCTCCTGAAGAAAAGCTGCAGCCACCAGCATATCGACACAGTTACGCAACTGTCCGTAGACAGGAGCCCGCTCGGCAAGCTGTGCGTACTTGTCCGTAAAACTCTGCGTAAATCGTCGGCTGGCACGATTCTGACTGCCTGCTTGCTGCCGGGTGCCATCAGGGCCAATCACTTCGTCTTCGCCAACCAGCTTCACCCCCGTACCCACGAATTCCATCGCATGCTGGTCATCCGATACACGAATTCGTTTGTAGTCCGGTACAAACCACCAGCGGCACATTGCATTGCGGGCAATCGAAGTAAAACTAGCCAGTGAAATGTAGCTCTGGATGCGCGCTGGAGGATTTTCGAGACCAATGCCGATGAGCTTCATACGATAGTCCGCTTCAACCATAACCTGAGCAAAATGAGTCGTAGCCGGAATTCCTCCAAGTGTGATCATTTGGAGTCCCAGACTTTCTCGTAAACCTTCCACGATGAAGCGCTCGTTGCCTGGTACAATTTGACGCCCGATTCTGCTCAGGAACTGCTGCATTCTTGTCAGTCCTTCTGGCGTCGCGTCGATCGAGCAATACACCAAGGGATTCGTAACGTTGCCAGGTGGAAAAGCACGCAGAGCAACAATCATATCTTGTAATTCTAAAACGGGGTGGCCCGTCTTGATGCCGACCACACGTCCCGATGCCGTTTCCATCCAACCTTCGGCAGGACCCGCCAGCACGATATCTTGTGTTTCAGGATAGTAAAACACGTACTTGATTCGTGTGAGACCTGCCAAGTGTTTCATCGCGTCATTGGGACCGTGTCCTTCATCAATGGCTTTGCGGATCAACCGCGCGAGACGCGTTAAAGATACTTTGCGTAATCTGCTGCGCCGGGCAATATCTGTATCTAATTCTGCCAGGGCTTCACGGGCACGCCACGCTTTCAGTTCGCCGGCAGCGTCACCCACCGTCAGCCTGCGCAATACACCATTCGCATCGACCGCCACACCCGAAGTGGTACCAGTCCCAATGGTGCCACCACCGTCCGTCTGGCCCT
>CAWWCC010000050.1:0-15697 GCA_963935315.1 uncultured Planctomycetaceae bacterium
TAGGAGTCCGTCTCGTGGGCTCGGAGATGTGTATAAGAGACAGAAGTTATTCTTTGCATGAGTTGCTGTAGATGTGAATCCGTATTGGCCAGCAATTCGGCTGCCCGCGGCGCTGGCAGTCCAACGACAACGCCTTGATAGGGTCCATACTGCGTTCCGTCTCTTGTCGACAACAACCATTCACTTGAGCTATCCTGCTGCAGTCTATTAATCGGGGTGCTACAGTGAATAGAGCCCTCACTAAGATGACTGGCCAGCTTTTCGATTAGTTTTCCTAGCCCTCCACGCAGTGTTACAAAGCGTGCATAGCGGGCACCACTGGCAAGTGCTTCAGGATCTTTGCGCTTCGCCAAACTGGCTTGATAGAGGCTGCCAAATTGACGCACCTCCTGTATCGTCTCGGGCATCGTCGCAGCCAGACTCAACTTGGCAGGATCCGCTGTGTAAATTCCAGCCAAGAGAGGCTGCACTAGTTGCTGAAAGGTCTCTTTTCCCAGACGACGGGTTGCAAAGGAAGCCACACTTTCATCGAAATCATGCCTTTCGATACCAGGCGTGGGTGGGACCCATCGCTCACACAGCAAGCGGATTTTGGCTGACCAACTCAGTAACGGAGTTCTCAGCATGGGCCCAATCTTCAGAGGACGGATCACTACAAAACCTGTGGGAACCGGGTGTAGCTTTCCTGAACGCACCACAAAGGCACGGCGCTCACCTGAGTTGGTTGGGATTAATTCGTCCGCCAACCCTAACTCTTCACAAAGCTCGCTTGCCCAAGGAAGCTTGTTAAAAAAACTGTCTGCTCCTTGTTCGATAAGCAGATCACCCGATGAGTGCGTTTGGAGAACACCCCCTAGGTTCGGGCTGGCTTCAAATAGTTCAACCGATGCCCCCGGTTGTAATTTTATCAGCCGATAGGCAGCCGTTAGCCCTGATATACCTCCGCCAACAATTGCGAAGCGTATTTGGTCTTGAGATGGAATAGAATCCGCCAAGTTGACTTCCGGAGTACTGAGAGTGAATTAGCGTTCAATATTATTCTAGCAGGCAACTCAAGTCTCGTAACTCAAATCTCTCCCGAACCCATTTCAAATAATCCTATTTTCCCATTTATTTTGAAACCAGTTCTACCATATTCGACGACTGGATCGCCAAGGCCAGTACGATTGCGGGCGAGCTCCCAGACGTAATTCCATCCCCGCTGTCAACGAAACACTATGTTGGGTATTGAGACCATCAGAGCCCAATGCGATGTTGTCGAGTATTTCTAATCTCCAGGCGAGCCAACTCCAATGATGAAACTGGATCCCACCGCCCACAGGAATGGATACCAGGGTCGTATTTCGACTCACAGCCATATCGTCAACAAAGTCATAGCGAACGAAACCGGTACCGATTAATCCATAAGGACGTATTTTAGAATCGCCCCAAGGATAATACACCAAATCGATATCGCTGAGAAAAATACTCCCATTGATTGGCGTTGTTTCGACACCGGCCAGTTGTATATTCGGATCCGACCATCCAAAACGGCATTCCAATCCCCAAAAGTAATCGATATCCCAACCCAGGCGCAACCCGGCTATCAACTCATTGTCTTGAGAAACTCGTCCATGTATCAGTTCATCCCCTAAAAAAGAACCCAGAAACCAATCGACATGGTAGGGGCGATTTTTCCAACTGGTGCCTTCGAGAGGAATTCCGCGTCCCACATGACGTCCATGGGTAGAAGAATGACGAAAACCGAAATGGCGCACGTAATCAAAGGGGAGCAGGCACGGTTCCTCTGACGTTTCTTCAAAAATTGGTTGCCAATTGTCAAACGAAGCTGATTCGGATACACCTTCTCGAAAGTCCTCTATTTGAGCATCTCCAGCAAAAGGTTCGTCGAATAGATTCTTGTCAAACACATCCAACTCTTGTTGACCGTTGCAGACTGCGCAACTCAAGAACAAAAACGCATAAAGCGTTGTCTTCCTGGTCAGAAGTAATACTTGCTTCGCCGTCATAACAGTTTCGGCCAAGATTCCGGTAAAAAGAAGAGACCCTCTCCGCGCACGCACGAAAATGGGCGGGGATTATGCCGAAACTTTAGGAACCTGTCAACGGATATAAAGGGGATTCTAAAGCCCAGAACAGTCCTAGGAGAGCAGCCTGCACTTTGGCTGCAGAGCCTTTTTGCAATAGAAGTGATAGCATGACTGTACCGCAGGCAAGGCTTTTCTGCGGCAAGCTGGAGAAAAGAGGGAGCTATGGATGAGGGAGTTTAAGGGAATCGATTAGCACCGTTTCTTCATCCGTTCCGACCCAGCACTGACTACATTCCTCACCCGATACTCGGGAGAACTGCACCGAGTGAGTATCGCTACTCAACCAAGACTAAAACGGGGGATTGTTGCCCCTGCTATCCCTCCAGCAACGGCCCTTTTTGCGACTTATCGAGTGACCAACAAAAACCGATTCTAAGCAAAAACCTCGGTGCCAAGCAGGTTTGGCTCTGGGAATGATTTTTCGCAACGCGCGCAGGCATCTCGATCACGGGGGACTTGTTGGCCGCACCCAGAACAAGGTTCTAGCACAGTGCCGCGGTGCATTAACCAATAAGCGAACAAGCCTGGTACCGTTGTGAGAAATACTGTCGTGCACCACAGACTCGTATTGCTACGGCTATATTTCATTTGCCAACGAAAGACGAGCCAGGCCAAGGCCGCGGACAGTGCGATAATAATCACCAGCATCGGCCAGCTGATCGAAATCGATTCCATCAAACCTGCCATATAACTATCCGCTTTATGGTCTTGCAGCATTGCCAAGGGAGCGAAGACCACAGAAACAACTAACCATGGGAACAATGAGAGGAAAACTGCAGCAACCGTTGGCAACGCCTTACGTGGATCTTCAGGAATATGGCCTGCAAGTCGCAAAGTTTGTTTTTTTGCACCTCTCCGTCGGTGTCTACCCAAAGCAAATCAACCACATACCCTCGCTCCCAATCACCTCGATGAGCCTGCAAAAGCAGCAAATCACCAGAGAGCGCATACGCTGAAAAACTAGCTTTGTGTAGCTCCTCGGGTAACAGAAAATCTTGCTGACTATCATTGAAGGGATTCAACAGAACTAAACGATCTGAGCCACGAACAAGTACTCGATGTACCAATTTGCGCTTGGTATTGACCTGCATTGCAGGTGCTGGAAAGGCAAAGAGAAAATCGCGCTGATTGCTCGCTGCCAGGAGAACTTGGGGCGTTGACTGGCTTTTTTCCGGGCGTCGCTGCTCACCCCCCATACCAAAAGATACTTATTGCGAGCAACACGAAGATGAGGGTGATACCTACAGAAATTTTTGTCGCCACCACGTGTCAGCGATGAATGGGTCGATGGAACAGAAAATAGAACGTATTACGACCGACCTCCCAAGCCGTTTGCTTAAGTCTCAAAGCAATTGCCAGGCCGCCTACGAAAATCGCCGCATAATAAATAAAGCCATCACTTAGAAAAGTAAAATGTAGCTTGGGGGGCTTCGCAAGACCCCGCGAAACATCGAACCGCTCGTTCAGAGCACTTAGCGCTGCGTACCCGGTGTGGTTCAGTACTCGGCCCGGGTGAAGACAGTCTCGCCGTCCATCGACAGCAAGACAAGTAAGATTCTTTTCTACTTACGTTCTCACGTGAAGCTAGTTGCTAGTGCCTCCAGCAACCTGAACGTTCTCCGAGATGCCACCTGCCTGCCTGCTGTCGCCTTCCTGCACGGGAGTGGGCTTAGATGAATCAAGGACTTTTGCCGAAATCGTGAGCGTTGCCCCACGACTATTCCCTTGATCCGTCAAAATTTGGACCGGAACTCGTACGGCTCCAGTTTTCTCCTCAGGACGGAACGTAATCCCTACTAAATGCAGTGATTTTGAGTCCTCCTGTGTAGCAAAAGTAAAGCAATCGTCTTCGCAATTGATGTCAACAATACGAAATGGATTCTTCCCTCGAACAACCACTTTGCGCGTAATACTCGCCCCTGGGGCAACATCCCCCAAAACTAACGTTTCAGGCGTTATTGTAATCTCAGGAATAACGCGTCCTTCAACAAAAAGAGGGATACGCCGACTTTCTTTGCGTGGATCGTTGGTGATGACCGTAATCTGATCTTTGACATAACCAACTTTGACATTAGGTTTTAGTCGCACCAATAAGTTATAGGATACTTTACCGATACTACGGCTCAGTTCTTCGAGTTCCACTTCTAAATTGTCATTATCATTTGTAACATCAACAATCCGCCAACTCTTGGGACCTGCATAGTTGACAGTCAAAGTTTGTTCTTCAGCAAAACCCTCGTCGACATTTCCAAAGACTACGGCACCAGGTGAAAACACTACGTCCCCACGTATTTCACCATGGACGCGCACTTGGACTTCTGCCCGATAAGGCGCCCCAAAGGATACGGTTAGCGTAGCTCCATGAAACCCGGTGAAAGTTCGCGTATTGAACTTCGCCACGATATAAGCCTTTTCATGCGTCTTAATCGTTTTATTTTCAATCGTAGCCGAAGTGCATCCGCAACTGGACCTCACAGCCGTGATATGCATCGTCTGCTTGTAGAGATTCGTAATCTCAAAGCGATACACCGTATCTGACCCGCGAGCTACAGTACCGAAGTTGTGTTCACATTTATTAAACATCTTTACTGCCCAGTCCTGGGCAGTAAGCTGATTAATAAAGCAACTACTCGTAAATAGCAGGCTCATTAAGAATATTCGTATCATGGCTAACTTCTCCCCATTGGCAAACAGCCTGATGGTAGCCGTTTCATCCGCAGCAGGGCCTTCCGCAAATATTTATTTACAAATGGCATGGGCAATCTCTCCCAGATTCATGCAAACATCAAAATGGCAAAGCACAGATCTGAAGCCACAGCACTTTACAAAATAGACTTGCCGTTATTCTACTGCAAGCCGACAGCGTTTGTTCAGAAACAAATCTGTGGACCGCAATTTTCGCGTATTTTATACTCCTTGGGTAAATAGCAGATCCGATTGGTCAAAGCCTGCAGGCCAGGCTAAGTTTGGCGATTCGCCTGGCAGAAGCCCCCTCTACAAGCCAACGTTAAGCACCTACTCTACAACCCCCACACTGAAACACCCACTCTGCAGTACACATATACGGCATACATAGAGCCTGTCGAGCGCGACTCCAATCTTAAGCGTGGGCCCCCCTGCAATCGAGCGGTACTATGCTAAAATGCCTTTTCCCTCCCAGACAATCCACTCAACTCACCTTAAACTTATGTCATTCTACCCGAAAGTCACCATTCTTGGAGTTGGCCTGATGGGTGGCTCGATTGGACTGGCACTTCGCCAGCGTGGTCTTGCTGAAGAAATCGTAGGGATAGGGCGTCGTCAGGCCAGTCTGGACAAAGCGCTTGCTTGTGGGGTGATCAGCCACGCCACCCTCGATTTAGAAGCTGGCGTCAGGCAGGCCGATCTGGTTATCATCTGCACTCCGGTAGCAGCTATAGTGGACGACGTGCGCCGGGTACTTGCAGCAACGGAATCACCAGGGGTCCATTCAAAGACAACTCGTACTGAGACCCTAGTAACCGATATTGGAAGTACCAAGTCGGCCATCTGTCTACAAACTACCTCCACGGAAGGGGTCCAGCGATTTGTAGGCAGCCATCCTCTAGCCGGAGACCACCGATCAGGTCCCGATAATGCACTTGCAGATCTCTTTGTCAAGAAAACCGTCGTTCTGACTCCCACAGCATCGACCGCAACAGAAACCACCTCAAATATACAAGAATTTTGGCAAGCTCTGGGTGCGAAGGTTGTGCAGATGGCCCCTGCAGAACATGATCAAGCACTTGCATCCACAAGCCATTTGCCCCATTTGGTTGCCTCAGCACTGGCTGCGACGACTCCCGAGAAATGGTTGTCCTTGGCTGCCACCGGTTGGTCAGACACCACCCGCATCGCAGCCGGGGATCCAGAACTCTGGGCCCAGATATTTGCTCAGAATACCCCCGATCTGCTCTCTGCATTGGACCGGTTGATCGCGGAACTCGGTAAAATGCGTGCCTCACTGGCCACTGAAGACTGGAAACAAACTCAAGACTCTTTGACACGAGCGAAACGGATTCGAGATGCTTTGGGAAATTGATATCCACCCCGATACCGAACTTATTGACCGCGAGGCAAAGCGTGTTGCAGACGAGGCCGCCGAAAAGGGCATTGCCAGCGGTCTGCAAATCCGAAGTGCCCGTGGATTTCTAGTCGAAAGCCACACACTCGATCAAGAACAAGCGCAGAAGCTGGCAGCCGAATTATTTGCTGATCAGGTGGTCGAGCAATATGTCGTTGCTCCCGTCGGCTCCGCAGAATTGTTACAGCCCTGTAAACCACAGAAATCCAAGAACTCTCTCCTGCAGGTACTTCTGAAACCGGGAGTCATGGACCCTGTGGCTCAAAGTGCTGAGCCGGCCGTCCAGGATTTTGGAATTTCTGTCGACGCCATTCGCACCTTGCGAAAGTACTGGATCGATGGCGCCAACGAGGAACAACTGCAAAAGATCGGTTCACGCATCCTGGCGAATGATGCCATCGAACAAGTGGTTGTCGGACCCCTGCCCTTTGATCGTTTGCAATTAGGTGGCCAATACCAGTTCCAACTGCAAACTGTCGAACTTGACTCCCTCGATGACGAAGGTCTGATGCGGCTCAGTCGTGAGGGGCAACTCTATTTACAACTCGCAGAAATGCAGACGATTCAACAGCACTTTGCAAATTTAGGCCGGCAACCCACCGATATTGAATTGGAGACGATTGCCCAGACATGGAGCGAACACTGCAGCCACAAGACACTCGCGGGCCGAATTGCTTATCGCGATGAAAATGGTACACGTCAGTTCGACAACATGCTGAAAGAAACCATCTTTGCCGCTACCGAAACACTCCGCGAGCGCTGGGGAGACGACGACTGGTGTGTGAGCGTATTTCGCGACAATGCGGGCATCGTTCGTTTTGACGACCAGTTCAATCTGGCCTTCAAAGTCGAAACGCACAATCATCCTTCGGCTCTGGAGCCTTATGGGGGGGCAAATACGGGTATCGGTGGTGTTATCCGCGATACGATTGGCACTGGCATGGGCGCCAAACCGATCTGCAACACGGACGTCTTCTGCTTTGCGCCACCCGACACGCCCAGCGATCAGTTGCCTCCCGGAGTCCTCGATCCCAAACAAGTGATGCATGGGGTGGTGAGCGGGGTGCGTGACTATGGTAATCGCATGGGCATTCCAACAGTGAACGGGGCTGTCTATTTTGATGAACGCTATCTGGGCAACCCCCTTGTGTATTGTGGCAATGCCGGACTCATTCCTCGCAACATGTCTTTCAAAGCCGCACAGCCCGGTGATTATATCGTTAGTGTGGGCGGGCGGACGGGCCGCGACGGTATTCATGGGGCCACGTTCTCCAGTGCTGAACTCACCAGTGAAAGCGAATCGTTATCCGGCGGAGCTGTTCAAATCGGCAACGCCATTGAAGAAAAAAAAGTCCTCGACGTGCTGCTGAAAATACGCGATCGCGGCTTGTACAGTGCCATTACGGATTGCGGTGCCGGGGGATTTAGCAGTGCCGTAGGAGAAATGGGTGAGGATCTTGGCGCTGAAGTTTGGCTCGATCAGGCACCCGTTAAATACGAAGGCTTGTCGTACACGGAGATCTGGATTTCCGAAGCCCAGGAACGCATGGTGCTCAGTGTACCTGAGGAGTCCTGGGAAGAAGTCCACAGGATTTGTGCAGACGAAAGTGTCGATGCGACCGTCATTGGTCGTTTCGCACCAACCGGTCGTCTGGTGCTTAAGTACGAAGATCAGGTTGTCTGCGATCTGACCATGAAACTCTTGCACGATGGTCGGCCACCTGTGGTCCGTGAAGCAATTTATAAGCCAACAGAACCTCAACCGCTCCTTGCAGAAGATCGTGCAGATTACAACGAGGACCTGCGGCGCATACTGAGCAGCTATAATGTTGCCAGCAAACAATGGATCATTCGACAATACGACCACGAAGTCCAAGGCGGAAGTGTCATCAAACCTCTGGTGGGTTTACAAATGGATGGTCCCAGTGATGCTGCTGTGGTACGTCCTGTGCTAACCTCCAGGCAAGGTGTTGTCATCTCCTGTGGCATGAATCCGCACTATGGTGACTTGGACACTTACCATATGGCAACCAGCGCAATCGACGAAGCGTTACGCAACTGTGTTGCCGTCGGAGCAGACCCAAGTCGCGTGGCCATCCTGGATAATTTCTGCTGGGGTGATTGCGAAAAAAGTGAAACACTTGGCAGCCTGGTACGTGCTGCGATCGCGTGTCACGATCTGTCCATCGTTTTAGAAACTCCATTCATCAGTGGCAAAGACAGCCTCAATAACGAATTCAGTTATTTGGATGCCGACGGCAACCGTCAAACGATTGCCATTCCTGCTTCCCTCCTGATCAGCGCTATGGGACAAGTCCCTGATGTTTCGAAATGTCTGACGATGGACCTCAAGTCGACTGAAAACCCCTTGTACATTGTGGGAGAAACCAAAGACGAGCTTGGCGGTTCGCATTTCTCACATGTTAACAATCTTACTGGCGGCTCCGTCCCAACAGTCACCGCAGAGACTGCACGATTAACTTTTGTCACCCTGCACCAGGCCATCCAAGCTGGTCTGGTCTCCTCCTGCCACGACCTGAGCGAAGGCGGGCTGGCTGTTGCCGCAGCCGAAATGGCTTTTGCTGGCAATGTCGGAGTCGACCTGGATCTCGCCACACTACCGGTAGCCGATAGCAATCTGAGCACAGCGGCACGACTTTTCAGCGAATCTAACACTCGTTTTCTGTGCGAAGTCCTCCCCAACCATGCAGCTGCTTTTGAACAAGCCTTGAAGCAAATACCCACCCAACGCATCGGTCAAACAACTGAAGAACTGCGACTAAAAATCGTTGCCAGCGCCGATCAAGATCCTATCATTCATGAACAACTCAACACCTTAAAAGAACATTGGCAACAATCGCTAAGATTTTAATCAAGCATGAAACGCATCATGCTGCTAGACGCAATTCGCAACTCGTATTTTAAAACAAACAATGCTTCAACCAAGAATCTTGATCCTACGTGCTCCCGGAACAAACTGTGACGAAGAAACGGCTTTCGCTTTTGAATCGGCTGGTGGACGGCCTGAGGTCGTCCATTTGAATCGCCTGCTGGAGTCGCCACAATATGCCACAGATTCTCAAATCCTCTGCATTCCAGGCGGCTTCAGCTACGGTGACGATGTCGCTGCAGGTCGTATTTTTGCCAATCAAATTCGCCATCATCTGAGCGAAGTGCTTCAGGATTTTCGTACAGCGGGCAAACTGATTCTGGGCATATGCAATGGTTTTCAAGTACTCATTAAATCGGGCCTACTCGACTCCGATGACGAGCAAGGTCCCGCAGCATCCTTGACCTGGAATGATTCGGGGCGTTATAGCGCTCGTTGGGTTGGCCTGGAGACCTGTGGCGATCGGTGTGTGTTTTTGTCGGGGATCGATCAGATATTTTTACCCATCGCCCATGCTGAAGGAAAATTCATGGCGCGCGATGAACAATGCTTTGCACAATTTAAAGATGCGGGACAGCTGGTACTGCACTATGCAAAAGGCGCTGGGAGTCTATTAGAAAACCCAGAGGAAGATGTTCATGACTACAATCCCAATGGCTCCATGGGCGATGTGGCTGGCATGTGCGATAAATCAGGCCGTGTGTTTGGCCTGATGCCTCATCCCGAGCGGTTTATCGACCCCATGCAGCATCCCCAATGGACACGACTCAAAACTCCCCCTGAAGGTGTTGGTCTGAAGCTATTTCAGAATGCGGTGCGCTATTTTTCTTGATACACAAATAATATGTCATCCTGAAGGAGCGCAGCGACTGAAGGATCTGGTTTCTAGTAGAGTTCGTGTAGTAAAATTGGCGAGCACAAGCCCTCGTGCCGACACCAATTGAGACCACGGCTTAAGAGATAACACACCTTACTCAGCTGCAGGCCAGATTCCTCGGTCGGAATGACAAATGTGGGTAATGACGAAGCTAGCGCCTACATCTCAGAGCATGTTAATATCGTGATGTGACACGAAGTTTACCAACGTGTCTATCGCTACGAATCGCGGGCTAGTTCTCCTAGCGCTACTCTGAAGCTACCGCGTCTGCTGAAGGCATGCTGGGAATCTTGCCGATTTGGCCCGCGGGCAATCTTGTCAAAACTTTGCCAAGTTTTGCATCCAGCCAGTCACGAGCTGCCTGAGTCGCTTGGGCAATACTGGAGAAACCTCGCAAGTATTCAACCGGATTATGATGAGGATCTTTGATCGAAACCGCATAACGGGTGCGCTTCACACTGCTACCAGACTGGTGAGCAACAAAGTCATAGTGCCAACCAAGATACTCTCCACCAGGCTTTTTAGTGGTTGCCAAGGCAGTTCTTGACTGAAACTTGCCCAAATCCGAATTACGGGAACCGCGGCGAGCATGATAGAGAGACATGAGCCAGAACCTCCTGAATAAAGTACCGACGAGGGAAGTACGCCCTTCAGTATGCTCGGCAAGTCCTCCCATTTCTCCTCATCCTGGCCTATTTTTCAGCAGGTTTCTCCATGCTGCCCGTAAGGTTGTAACACATGAAACGTTTGTGAGGTCCCAAACCCGGAATATTGCATCCACCACCATCACGACTGCCCAGGCAAAATGTTGGGCTGATGCAAAGCTGTAGCCCACCCTGCAATGCATCCCAACCAACTCTAGTGTGAGTGCTTGCACCAGCGTTATGAACACCTTTGCTCATGTTTTTGAGGTGCTCAACACACGATATCCAGAAGTCTGGCGACATCTGCTACGGAAGGAAGAAGGAAGAAGGAAGAAGGGAGAAGAGTGAAGGGAGATGGGAGAATACTGGGGGTGGCCGCACGCCACTTACTACTCATTTATTTATAGATCAGATGTTCAAAGCGGTGGGGAATTGCACCCATTTTTTTCCCTTGAGATCAAAGGTTACTCCGACTCTGTTTCCTCAGACTCCTCGGGCAAAGATTCCGCCAGCCACCAAGCAAAACGCCCTAAAACACGCAAATAGATCAACGCAGCTCCCACTGCAGATGCGACGATGCATGCCACTGCCAATTCACCCACAAGCTGAAAACCAATGCTCCCGATCCAGACCAATCCCAGAAAACACGCCGCCTCAAAAGCAGTCGTCAGATAGAAAAGAAACCAAAGCCCCGGGCGACGGATCAGGCTGGACAGGATCCGTACCGAAATCACACCGAACGGCGATCCCTGCTCCAAAGCTGATAGCAGCACGATGGGAAAGCAAAAAAAGAATCCCAGCATCGTCCCGATCTCTGGTTGCCCAATCCCTAGGTGTAAGGCTAACTTTCCCAATGCCCACCCCGGTATCAAGCTAAACGCAAGTGCCAACCCCATGTAGGGGCCTCACCAAACCATTCATGAGGTGCCATACTAGGAACGTTATAGAGTCGGTCACGGCCTTCAGAACTGTCCGTAAGCAAAGCACAACCTAAGGCGGAAGCTGCCCCAAAGCCAATGCCTCCTACCATCGTGGCCAAAGCCAAACTACAAACGGCAATGCGAGATACAACAATCCTACTAACACTAGAGAGACTGCCGACAAGCTGGCCCACCAAATTGGTAATGGATTGCGCAAGAGTATCGTGAAGACCCCACGCAACACGGGGATGCGTGACATGCTGGGCCGCTCATCGTATTCACTCTCCAAGCTGTCACGATAGGTGGGACGAGATTCTTTGGCTTGTAGCGTCACAGGTTTCGGCACACGTAGAGGAGGCGGCAACTTTCTCTTCGAGGTGTTCTTGGTGGTTTTCTCACCAGGCATCAACAAAATCTTACCTCATCGTCCACAACGACATTTTTGGCCAGCTCGCTTCCTATCCAGGGGCAGCGTTGCCTGGCAGCCATCACAGATGAACAAATGCGTGGGGGATAGGGGCACGGACACCGGAAAACCCTGGAGAAAAAGTTGGACCTCTATTCTACCGCATTTCAACCCAAATGGGTGTCCCTGCCTAAGAGCCTATCCAAGACTGACCCGGCTTTTGGACAGGCTCTCAACTCGTTATTTTAGTCTCCCTCAGGCTGTACCCCAAACAAGGCCATTGCTACCATAAACGGGTCTTCACCATCCTGACCAGAAAAGGCCAGCGGCTAAAATCACCTAAAACGAACAAAATCTTCCAGCAAGTCCCTTACTCGCTTCACACCACACCCTTCCATTTCTCCATGTGGCAAGACATTCTTGGACATGATGCTGTTCTCGAGCGATTCCGCCAGAGCCTGGCCCACAACCGGCTGGCTTCCAGTTATTTGTTTTTGGGACCTGCTGGCATTGGCAAACGGACTTTTGCCCTCCAACTGGCAAAATCGCTACTCTGTCAGGATCTGAATACAGACAGCCTCTCAGCCTGCGACGTATGCGAATCATGCCGACTATTTACAGCGAATAATCATCCAGATCTCGATTTCGTGGGGTTACCCGCAGGCAAAACCAAACTCCCAGTGGATCTCTTTATTGGTGATCGGGCTCATCGAAACCAAGAGGGGTTATGCCATAGTATTTCGCTACGTCCCCTATTAGGCCAGCGACGAGTCGCCATTATCGATGACGCCGATTTCCTCACCACTGAAAGCTCCAATTGCCTCCTGAAGACCTTGGAGGAGCCACCTCCTGGTGCCTTATTAATCCTCATTGGTACTAGCCGCTCTCGGCAATTACCGACCATTCTCTCCCGCACACAGGTCATACGGTTCCAACCCCTGGCGACGAACCATCTCCAGGAATTATTGATCCGGTTAAAACTCGCAGAGGATGCAATAGAAGCAGAAAAGCTGACCAGAATATCGGAGGGGAGCCTGCAAAGGGCTACCGAACTGGCAAATTCCCAGTTTTGGGAAATGCAGCAGCAGGTACTGCCTTTGCTCTCCCAGGACCCGTTTGACAGCCATCGCCTGGTTTCAGTACTAACCGAATTCGTGAACGTGGCTGGCAAAGAGGCAAGCAGCAAAAGGCAACAATTGCGGCTCATCTTACAACTGGCTGGGAGCCATTTCAGACAATGCATGCTCGCCAACTGCGGCAGCCAAAATCCCTATTCCCATTCGCATGAATTGCACCCTGAAATCGCCCTGGCGGCCCTTGACCGTTGCCTGGAAGCAGAAATCGAGTTGGACCGAAATGCCAATCAGGCAACTCTCCTGGAGTGCTGGGTCGATGACCTGGCCGACATTCTGCTGAACTCCGCATCAGGCGCATTGACTGCATAATCGGGACAGCACACAATTGCATGGTGTTGTGACTTCATGATGTAGACATATCAGTTTGCGTGTTCTCGCAATATCAAGGTTCCCTAAAATGGGAACCTTGTTTAAACTTTCGCCCTATACAGGGCGGCTAAGAATATCCAGCGGCTCTGGGGAGTTGCTGGTATTGGCGTCTATCTTTCAGACCGTAAATGGGTAAATTTTCACCATTCGATCCTTACTCATAAGCTAAATTTCTCTAGGTGGTACCGATTTCCGGGCCCCGTAAAACATCTGTAAAGGGACTAACAAAGTGAATACAAGTCAAGTGGTCTATCTTGTTCCGGCAATTGCAATTCTGGCACTCGTTTATGCCATGATTCGAGCCGCCTGGGTACGCAAACAAGATCCTGGGTCGGAACGTATGCAGCTCATCGGCAAATGGATTGCAGATGGGGCCATGGCATTCTTGAAGCAGGAATACCGTTCATTGACAATCTTTGTCGTGATCGTGGCAATCATTCTAGTTATCTCCAATACAATCATCGGAGCCGAACAACAAACCAACGGACTCATCGCCGTATCCTTTGTATTAGGTGCCTTTTGTTCGGCTTTGGCCGGGTTCATTGGCATGAAGACTGCAACAGCTGCAAACACGCGCACCGCAGCTGCAGCTCGCAACGGATTGAATTCTGCCTTGCAAGTTGCCTTTGCCGGCGGATCGGTGATGGGATTGGCAGTGGCAGGACTGGCACTCTTGGGTTTGGGTGGATTGTTTTTCACCTATCTCAAGATGTACCCAGCAGCGCTTGAAGGTGGAGACGCGACTGTCCTCGTATTGAATATACTATCCGGTTTTTCCTTAGGGGCTTCGTCCATTGCTCTGTTTGCCCGAGTGGGTGGTGGCATCTTCACAAAAGCCGCAGATGTCGGGGCCGACTTGGTAGGTAAAGTCGAAGCTGGCATTCCAGAAGACCACCCGCTCAACCCGGCAACCATCGCAGACAATGTGGGAGACAATGTAGGGGATGTTGCTGGCATGGGTGCCGACCTGTTCGAGTCCTATGTGGGTGCGATTATTTCCTCCATGATTCTAGGTGCCACTTGGTACGCAGGAATGGAAGCGGCCGAGACGGGTGCGGGCATGAACGCCGTTTATCTCCCGTTAGCAGTTGCGGTGATTGGAGTTGTCGCCTCGATCATTGGATTCTTCTTCGTCAGCACAAAAGAAGGTGGCGATCCGCAGCAAGGTCTCAATCGAGGCACCTTCATTTCAGGAATACTCATGGTGCTTGGCACCGTTGGAGCAATAAAATGGATGGTTCCCGAGGGGGGGGTCACGGTTGAAGATCTTATCGCGGGTAGCCCGACCTACACCTGGTGGCAAATTGCTCTAGCAGTCGTTGCAGGTTTAGCAGCGGGTATCGCGGTAGGTTTGCTTACAGAGTACTACACGGCCACCGAACGAAAACCTGTTGGCACCATCGTCGACGCTTCCCGCACGGGAGACGCCACCACAATCATTCAGGGGGTTGCCGTGGGAATGAATTCCACCACCTTCCCCATCCTGGTAATCGGGGCAGCGATACTCGCCGCTTTTCATTGTGCAGGACTCTATGGGATCGCCATGGCTGCCCTGGGAATGCTCTCCACGATTGCCATCCAACTGGCAACGGACGCTTATGGCCCCATTGCCGACAATGCTGGTGGTGTTGCCGAGATGTCACAGATGGGGCGCGACATTCGTGCCCGTACTGACAAACTCGACGCAGTGGGCAACACGACCGCTGCGATTGGCAAAGGTTTTGCCATCGGTTCGGCCGCACTTACCGCACTGAGCCTGACAGCAGCATTTCTTACCAAGATGCATGGTGAGGTTCATATTGATGCAGCCAATCCTTATGTATTGGTCGGCTTACTGGTGGGGTGCATGCTTCCCTTCCGCTTTTCAGCCATGGCCATGGTTGCGGTTGGCCAGGCTGCCGCAGACATGATCCAGGAGGTGCGGCGTCAATTTAACGAAATACCTGAACTACGACCCGCACTGATAGCCGCACAAAAAGCCGAAAGCGAGGAACGCGACCCGACCGACGAAGAGAGTCAAACGATCCAGGCAGCAGATGGCAAAGCTGATTATTCGCATTGCGTAGCAATCGCTACCAGCGCGGCAATCAATAAGATGATTGCACCAGGCGTAATGGCCGTAGCAGTTCCTGTGATTGTTGGCCTTATTTCAGTGAACATGCTGGGGGGGCTTTTGATTGGTGTCACAATTTCAGGCGTCTGTCTGGCCATTTTTCAGGCCCTGTCTCTTATACACATCTCCGAGCCCACGAGACGGACTCCT
>CAWWCC010000051.1:0-15426 GCA_963935315.1 uncultured Planctomycetaceae bacterium
TAGGGCCTTCCACCCTGCATGAGGGTGGAGGAACCCCAATTTTGGCTGGCATGGATTGACGAGGCTGTCAAGAATGAGCCTATTTCTTAGAATGTATTCTCTTCTAGTCCGGATATTTCATACGTTTCGTAGCGAGGTGAAATATTCGGGCTAGCAACAGCTATCATCGTTGGTGTGAATTATGCGAATTGCCTATCTCGATTGTGCCAGTGGAATTAGTGGCGACATGATGCTTGGAGCACTCGTGGATGCGGGTGTCGATCTCCAGAAAATTCAGCAGGGTATTGATTCGCTGGGTCTGCCAAGCTGCCGATTAACTCGCACCGAGGTGCAGAAAAAATCTTTTCGTGCCCTGCAGCTTACGGTGGAGCATGAACCCGAGCACGCCCACCGCCATCTGCATCATATCGTCAAGATGATTGAACAAAGCGCGTTGAACAGCTCACAGCAAGAAATGGCTTTGCGGATCTTCCAACGCCTGGCCGAAGCCGAAGCCAAAGTCCATGGTTCCACACTGGAGAAGGTGCATTTTCATGAAGTTGGAGCTGTGGATTCTATTGCGGACATCGTTGGTTCGGCCATTGCCTGGGATTTGCTGGGGGTAGAACGCATCGTCAGTTCGCCCGTCCCTACAGGAACGGGATTCGTGGAGATCGCCCACGGTCGCTGTTCTATTCCAGCTCCAGCAACGGGTGAATTACTGCGTGGCATCCCTTTGGCCCCTAATCACGTCGAAGGTGAACTAACCACTCCTACGGGAGCCGCCATTCTCTCCACTCTGGTCGACGACTTTGGCGCGTTGCCCGCGATGACTATTTCTGCTATTGGCTATGGAGCCGGGCAGGCCGACTTCCCACATCCCAATTTGCTAAGACTTCTTGTCGGTGAGCTTGATGCTGATGATCTTAGGACTGTAGCAACCGATCAAATTGTGCTGCTAGAAACCAACCTCGACGATAGCACGGGCGAAGCGATTGGCCATTGTGCTGAGTTACTGTGGAAAGCGGGTGCACTGGACGTGGCGACATCTGCCCTCCAGATGAAAAAGGGCCGACCTGGTACTTTGCTGAGTGTTCAGTGCCAACCCGTCGATGCAGAGAAAATGGCCCACATCCTGTTTCAAGAAACAAGCACATTGGGATTGCGCAGGTATTCGATCGATCGCATGGTCTTGCCCAGGCGAACCCTGCAGGTACCAACAAAATGGGGTGATATTGCGGGTATTGCAGCCCAAATGCCCGATGGAAACGAACGTTTTAGCCCTGAGTATGCTGAATGCCGCCAAATAGCCGATAAGAACAAAATACGTTTGGCAGAAGTCGACGCAGCCGCCCGCAGGGCATTTGCAAGCCTCCAAGAGGAAACGTGAGAACACGACATCCCAGGGTCAACTCCCAGTCCGACAATTGGCAACCCATCAACCGAAACCCCTATCGGCAGGGATTCTACCATGATAATACTCGCTGAGATCGATCCGGCGTGGTTGTTTTTTGCCGGTTGCGCGATGCTGACCATCATGCTACTCAAGCGAACCTATCGTCGCATTGGGCGGCGTCACAAATCGAGCAATGTGCCCATTGAACGGGTACACCGACCAAGTGACAAATGGGATGGAGTCCAACGTGATGCATTAGCCCAAATCGAACGGCAGAAAGTCGACATGTACGAAATGTCCCGCGATCTCAATGGACAACTCAACACAAAAATTATTGTGCTGGAGCAACTCATCTCCCAAAGCCAGCAGCAAATTGAGCGTATGGAACAGTTGCTGGAAGAAGCCGAATCCGTGCAATAGACGATTGTCGCAAGGCCGTTACATTTTGTTGATCGAGCGGCCCCTCCTCTATAGAAACTCTTTACTCAGACGAACCCCCATCAAAGGAGCCCCCAGTTGACAAACCCCTGTCAAGCAGGCTCTGAGGCATAAGTTTGTCGAGCGCGTATTGGATTTCGTCTTGGCCTTGAGCGGGAGCCTGGCAGGTAAAACCTTCACAGAGATAGAGCGTCGGCGCATCACCCAACATGGTTTTCCCTTGCAATAGGTCGGAGATTGCCGGGAAGCCTTTTGTGTCGGGGGCCACCAAGGCGAATACCTTATTGGGTAAAAAACGACCCTGTATTTCGGCCAATGCCTGGCGGCTTGATTCTACATTTCTATCACAGGCGAACGCCAATTCGTAAGTTGGTCCCAATTGAAAGTCAACTGCGATGAGTGTCTGGCAAGTTGCAGATGGCGCACGTTGCATGTATTCCATTGTTGCCAACATCGTTTGTTTCGCCGCATCCTGGTAATTTTGATCCCCGGTAAATTTGGCCAACCGCATCAGAACGGTTGCCGCCATCGCATTACCACTCGGCACCGCATTGTCGAGAAAATCTTTACTCCGAACGATTAATTTTTCTTGATCGTCTGCCGTGTAATAAAAACCACCCTGGTTTTCAACCTGGAATCTTCTGAGCACGACCTGCATCAGAGTGGCAGCTTGTTCGAGATAGTGTTCTTCAAAATTAGCCTCGTAGAGCGACACCAGGCCGTTTGCTAGACAAGCATAATCGTCGAGATAGGCTGCCAGTTTCGCTTGACCATGCCGCCATGTGTGTAACAAACGTCCCTCCGCAGAGCGGAGTTGGTCGAGTAGAAAATCGGCCGTTTTCTTTCCAGCATCGATGTATTTTTTTTCTCCCAAAACGGATCCTGCACGAGCCATGGCGTCGATCATCAGGCCATTCCAGGCAACAATAACTTTATCGTCCTTATGTGGATGGACTCGTTTTTCACGAGCCGCAAATAACTTGGCTCGGCTTTTCTCCAGATTTGCAGTCAATTGCTTTAAATCGATACCGAGCAATTTTGCCTGTTGCTCCAGTGTTTTGCGTAAGTTGAGAATATTCGTGTGCTCAAAATTCCCAGCGTCCGTAACGTCGTAAACCTGGCAGAAGGTCGCGGCTGCTTCCTCATCCAAGATTTCTTGCACTTGTTGTGGCGTCCAGGTATAGAATTTTCCTTCCACACCTTCGCTGTCGGCATCTTCGGTACTGTAGAATCCTCCTTGAGGATCCGTCATATCGCGAAGAATGTAGTCGAGTGTTTCACGCACGACACGCGCATAGTTTTCATCACCTGTAACCTGGTAGGCTTCAACATACGTTGTCACCAATTGAGCGTTGTCATACAACATTTTCTCAAAGTGTGGCACAAGCCAATGGGGATCGACCGTATAACGGGCAAACCCGCCACCCAAGTGGTCATAAATACCACCTGCTGCCATCCGATCAAGCGATTTGACAACCATATTAAGCGATTGCTGGTCGCCATGCCGGTGCCAATACCTGAGCAGTAATTGCAACGACATGGGCGCAGGAAACTTATTGGGGCCACTACCAAAACCACCGTAGTTGCTATCGAAGGTTTTGCGATGTTGCTCGTAGGCATTCACGAGCAATTCTTTTGTGAGTTCTTCGTCAGACCCTGCCGTTTGTTCCATACGGACTAGCTCTTGTGTGAGCCTATCTGCCTGGGTGGCAACTGCGTCCCGGTTATTCACCCACGCATCCGAGACCTTGGCTATTACCTGGTCAAAGCCAATCATGCCGCGTGAAGTACTTGGTGGCCAATAGGTGCCAGCAAAAAACGGCTTCAATTCGGGTGTTAGAAATACACTCATCGGCCAACCGCCGCGCCCAGTCATGATTTGTGTCGCATTCATATAGATTTGATCGAGATCCGGACGTTCTTCACGATCCACTTTAATGCAGACAAATTTGTGATTGAGCTCCTTGGCGATCGCTTCGTTCTCAAAGCTCTCGTGCTCCATCACATGACACCAATGGCAAGCCGAGTAACCTATGGACAAAAATATGGGCTTCTTCTCTCGCTTGGCTCGATCCAGCGCCTCAGGTCCCCACGGATACCAATCCACTGGATTGTTTTTGTGCTGTAGTAAGTAGGGGCTTGTTTCGTCAGCAAGATGATTGGGCATAGCAAACGTTTCGATGTACCGAAGGAATTGTCATTGAAATCAGATCGATTATTCTGAGCGGCGCAACTACAATCTAACATTTTCTGTCTGACATTTCGCTACACAATCTGGGATCAGTTACCGAGTGTGGAATTCAAAAATATCAAGGACTTCTTAGAGGCAGAATACAGGGCATCCCTGCGCTTCGGGAAACACGGATTGGCGCAGTCTGTAGGCGTGAAGCGATAGCGCAACGCACCTTTGCCATGCAGAAATAGGTTTGCGCCCAATAATTGTGCTGCCAGTACCCCCGGGCATTTATTGTCCCGCGGCGAGCCTTTCCCCCTCCCCATGCTTGGGGAGGGGTTGGGGGCTTGTCGTTACCCACATTTGTCATTCCGACCGACCGCAGCGACCGAGGAATCTAGCCCGTAGCTGAGTGGGCAGTAGGCCGGACCAAGCGCCTTGAGAAAATGATCCTGGACCACGAAGACGTCCGGAAACGTTATTTGGAATGCGTGCAGCTACACACTGACTTGACGCAGCATTTCAAGGTACCGCCGACGGAAGATAATACGGGTTCTGTCCAATCTCCCGTTCTTGGTTTCCTGGGAGATAATCAACCCAAAAGCGACTCTTGGCCGCCCGTATCGGAATAAACGATCCTGACATAAGGGAAACTCGTTTAAAATTCGAATTGCTCCTTCCCCGAACTGTACAATTCACCTTAGAAATCTCCTCGAATTCGGGACATTCTTTCGGTCCTGAATCAATTCGAGCGAGAGGATTCAGGATTTTTTGAACCGGTTCTAGTTTCTTTTGCAAGCGCTGCCCGTTATTCTGCTAGTGGCTCCCGCGAGGGAGCAGAATCCACCCACATACTATTTTTGCGCGGAGACCCTGGCCACGGCTAAGCAAGGTAAAAATAAAACGACTAGCAAAGACGAGGCGAAGAACGAAAAAGTAATCGCCCAAAATCGCAAAGCGCGCCACGATTACCATGTGCTTGATTCGCTGGAGTGTGGTATTGTGCTGACCGGTAGCGAGGTGAAAAGCCTGCGCAATGGCTTGCTCTCTATGGAAGAAGCTTACGGGCGGGTGATGGACAATGAGTTGTGGCTCTTAGGATGCAATATTCAGGAATACAGTTATGCCCACCAACTCAATCATATTCCCAAACGTCCGCGAAAGTTATTGCTCCACCGTCGTGAAATTCGAAAATTCGCCGCCCAAGCGTATGAGAAAAACCTCACCCTGATACCACTGAAAATGTATTTCAAGCGCGGCCGTGCCAAGGTTTTGATGGGAATCTGCCGAGGCAAAAAACTTTACGACAAACGCGAAACATTGAAGAAAAAGGCCATGCAGCGAGACATGGAACGCGGTATGAGAAGGGACTAGCGCTTATATTCCTATCTGCTACGGTAGCCTTAAGTGGGCCCCCTTGCCCAGAAGACAGAGGAAGGGGGATTTGGGGAGCTTCTCTTGATGGAATACTCTTTTACTCAGCTCTAACGAGTAGCGCGCTGGCCTGGCCTGTCAGCTTGTGATTCAGGGCTAAAACGATAGGTGATGTGGGCGCCTGAGGTTTGGTAACCACGTTCACAGGACAAGCCGGATCGGCTTTTTCGTAATTGAGAGTTGGTGGCACCAGTCCTTGCTCAAGCCCCATCAAGCTGATCGCCAATTCGGCAGCTCCACCTGCTGCACCAAGATTTCCCATAAAGCTTTTGAGCGCTGTCACCGGAACATCACCAAGAATCTGTTCAATTTTTTGAGCTTCGATGGCGTCATCTTCGCAAGTACCCAATCCGTGGGCATTCACATGGCCAATATCGTTCGCTGACATTTGACTCATGGTGAGGGCCGCTTCAATGGCCTGTCCAATGGATTGGCCTGTTGGCTGTTTGGTATCCGCACACGGCTCACACCGTCGCCCATAACCCAGAAGACTTGCTTGAATCTTGACTCCCCGCTGCTGAGCGTGGGCCCTGCTTTCAAGCACGAAAACAGCCGAACCCTCGCTCCCCACCGCACCACTGCGATCCGCATCAAATGGCCGGCACGCGCCAGCTGGATCTTCAATACGGCGTGACATTCGTGCTCCACCGTGCCAAGCCAAATCGACTAAAGAGAGCATGGAACTTGCACCGCCCGCGATCATGATATCTGCATGGCCGCGAGCAATCACATCTGCGGCTTCGATCATGGCGTGCAGGCTGGAGACGTCTCCATGAATAATCGAATTATTGGGGCCCCGACAATCATGAGCGATACCTACATGACAAGCAGTCATGTTTGGCAAATACTTAAGCATCCAAAGCGGGTACAACTCTCGCATACCCTCGCTCCACCGCCGAATATCAAATTTTTGCTCCTTGCAGGCAGCACGAAAAATTCCCGCCAACTCATCAATTTCGGAGCGTAAACTGTTTGTACCCAGGACCACACCAATCCGGTCAGGGTCAAATATTGCTTCGGCCAACGCCGCATCTTCCCAGGCAAACTCGGCTGCTGTAAATCCGAGTTGTGTCTCACGACACATGACCTTCAAGCTTTTACGCGGTTTGACGTATTGCTTGGGCTCAAAGTCAGGTACGACCCCGCCAATAGGGACTGGATAATTTGCTTCTACCAGGTGTGGCAATGATCGCACACCGCTCTGCCGATTCTCAATAGTCGACCAAACGTCCGCACGGCCCACGCCTAAAGGACAGGCAATACCGATACCAGTAATAACAACTTCTTGCACGGGAAATGATAGGGTAAGAATTTAGAATTGCCAGCCAATACGGGTGTTCCAATATCGGGATTCCAGCGTTCGGTCGCTAGTAATTTGGAGTACGGCGATTGGGGTCAACCCTGCTGAGTCGGCACCGGGCTTTCAGTTAATGGCGATTTGATGAAAACCTACGTCCCTCCAGTCTATCCATGCTCCTCAGGGCCAACAAGCAGTCGCCAAGCACTAAGCCTAGTCAGCACTTTGTCTGCGGGATAAAATCGACTCCCGAGTACTAATTCCCGCATCACAGTCGGACAGAACACCGTAATCACTCAAGTTTGCCTGAATGATACCTTTGGAGACAACTTTTGGCTGCAACCGTAAACCATGCTCCTGTTCCCGCGGGCGACCATTCGCACGAATTCTCGCTTTCCGAAGCTCGTCGGATCGTCGGAGAATTCTTCAGCCCCAATCCGTGGGTTTATTGGCCTGACTTTCTATTCAGCATAGCGTTCGGAGTTTTCTTCTTTGGGCTCGTGCATTACCCAGAAACGGTGACCACCGACACCTTCTGGCATTGGCCCATTCGGATAGCCAGTTTTATTATCTCGTCGCTCCTGTATTACCGGGCCGTACTTTTTATTCATGAACTCGTACATATCCGCGATGGCGAATTCAAGACCTTCCGCTTTGTTTGGAATCTATTATGTGGTATTCCGTTTTTGATACCCACCTTCGTGTACTACACACATCTCGA
Organism: uncultured Planctomycetaceae bacterium; assembly: GCA_963935315.1. Classification (GTDB taxonomy): domain Bacteria; phylum Planctomycetota; class Planctomycetia; order Pirellulales; family Lacipirellulaceae; genus Bythopirellula. The sequence continues at coordinate 7,439 of CAWWCC010000051.1, forward strand.
TCACCATCGACGCAAGCACTATGGTACGGAAGAAGACGGTGAATACATCCCGCTTGCCAGCCTGCCAGCCTGGCAAATTATCTACTACCTATCGCAAGTGTTTGTGATCCCCGTACTGGCCGTAATTCGATTTGGCATTCTGACACCACTGACGTGGGTCAGTCGCCCGCTCCGTAATTGGGTCCATCATCATGCCTCATCGATGATCATGGACCCCATGTATATTCGCCCTTTGCCAACACCACGCGTGTTGCGCATCATGCGGATGCAAGAAGTGTTCTGTTTTTTATGGATAGCATTCATTGCCGTTCGCCTGACGACCTCATTTGGTTTGATGTTCGACGAACCCCTTCCGTGGACTTTTTTGTTGCAAGTCTATTGCACGGGAGTGTTTATTATCGGGATCAACGCCCTGCGCACCCTAGGGGCACATCGCTGGACCAACGATGGCACAGAGATGAATTTTGTCGAGCAAATGCTCGACTCTGTGAATTTCCCAAACAATCCGCTCATTGCAGGACTCTGGGCACCCGTTGGACTGCGCTTTCATGCCTTGCACCACATCTTCCCCTCCATGCCTTATCACGCCTTGCCTACAGCCCACAAAAGACTCATGCAGGAATTGCCAGCCGACTCACCGTATCGGCAGTGCAGCGCAAATTCGCTCAGCGAGGTCATGGCAACATTGTGGCGCAGGTCGCGCAAAAACGGGTTCTTCAAACGCCGAGACGCGGAACCAGCCGCTTGAAGAAACAAGTGCTCTACACATCATTTCACAAGTGTCGGTGTGATGGCAACATAAGTACCCTGCTCTGGAGGCATCCGCCAGGGGTGCTGAAAAGGTGCTTTCATGAAAACTGTTCTGCCTTGTTGGACCAACATACTAGGGCAACTTTCGAAAATACATTCCGGTCGTAGGGAAATTCGCCTAGAATTTCGGTGGGCACCGTTGGGTGGAGCGCTGCCGAAAGCCTTGGCGGCTTTCGCTACGCATAAGGGTAAGTTGCTCTAGGCCCTTTTGCCTGGATTGTAACCATCACTCTCGTAGTGATGAAAGGGAGCACCAAAGCAGGATGTCCAATCCCAGCGGTTAGCCACATAACAGCCGCTGCCTGGCAAACATCATGCGGAGCATGATGGCTACAACACATGCACTCAAGTCAGAAGATGGGTGCAATTCACCCTATCAGGTGATAGCATTCCACGGGGCAATGCGCACGCTAGCCAGTCGTAATCTCTGCTGCGGCTCCGCGAACTGCTTCCAGATGTTCGATCAAGAAGGATGCTAAATCACCCTGGTTCAAGTCAGCAGGTGACTCAAATCGCAACTTGACCTGGTCGCGATCTTCGCCCGGAGTAATCGTGCGCTGTGAAGCAAGTGCTGAAATGCGCCCCGTGGCAAAAGCACCCGCTGGACCGCTCAGTACCAGATCAACGCCTGCCAGGCGCTTCGTGTAGACGGTTGCCCACGGCTCGCGCTGCTCCGCGACTCGCAAATGAACGACTTGCTGGTTATTCCATAGAAACTGTGAACCGTTGGTATCGGTCCCGGCAACCTCACCCAAGTTTTCCAGCAGATCTTCCAGGACTTCGTTGGGCCAATGGGGCGTTTTGCCGGGCGGAAAACCTTTGCGAGCCAAGTGCCAACGCCTGCCCAGAACTTTCCAAGGCATCACGTCTTCAGGTTTTTGCTCGATTCGCTGCGTAAACTTTTGAAAACCTTGCACTGCTTTTTCGAGAAATTCCCAAAATGCGGGTGTGTCCAATTCGGCACGACTGTAGGCAGCAATCTGCACTTCTTGCCAGGGGCCCCTCAAATTCTTGCATTTGATGCGCGGACCACGACTGTAAGCTTCGATCTCAGGCAAGTCATTGAGTGTTTTCAAATCCAGATCGATCATTAACTCATCACGCTGGAATGTCTTCTTTGCGGTTCGAAATTTTAGTTTGAGGAGCCATGGCTCACCGGTAATGGCATGAAAAAACCAGCCATCGCTCTTCTTTTCGGCGGCCACCTCTACAATCGTGCGCGAGTTCCAGTTGGTTTCGCTGAAATTGCCCAATTCCTGAATGCGTCGCTCGATCTTATCCAGCAGCTTGCCATCCCAATGGCATTTTTCTCCCGCTCGGCTCACTCGATCGTGTGTGTGCCAACGACGCCCATCAATCTCCCAGGGCATCTTTACATTTTCACCCAATTGATTGATATCAAGGTCATCCTCTCGCCGGGCGTCGGCGGCTGCAAAATCGTAAATCTTTCGCTCTTTACGAGGACCGGCAGCGAGCACCGGAGCAAGTGCGAGAGCCGTATGCGAGACTTTTGTAGTGGGTGCTTTACGTCTGGGGGCCTTCTTGACTGTCGCTTTCTTTTTTTGCGATCCACTTTTTGCCTGAGAAATTCCTGCAACAATTTGTTCTGGAGTCCCCTCAGCCACTACGGTTCCTCCACCAGCACCAGCTTCAGGACCAATATCTATGATCCAATCGGCCTGTTTGATAACATCCAGGTTGTGCTCAATGACCAGCACCGTGTTGCCCAGATCAACGAGCCGATGGAGTACATCAAGGAGTTTGACGATATCGTTGAAGTGCAGACCCGTTGTAGGCTCGTCGAGTACGTAAAGCGTTTTGCCCGTGTCGGGACGAGCAAGCTCCGAAGCAAGCTTGACACGCTGCGCTTCACCTCCTGAGAGCGTTGCAGCGCTCTGGCCAAGAGCAACGTAATCCAGACCCACATCGCAAAGTGTCTGAAGGATACGTCGAATTTTGGGGATATTCTTGAACAGCTCAAGTGCCTCACCGCACGACATCTCCAACACATCCGCTATCGAACGACCGCAGTAACGTACATCAAGTGTTTCAGGATTGTAACGCTTGCCATAGCACGTATCGCAGTCGACCCACACATCCGGCAAAAAGTGCATTTCGATGCAGATCTGACCAGCACCTTCGCACGTATCACAACGTCCACCTGGAACATTAAAACTAAACCGTCTGGCAGAATAACCTCGCAATTTTGCCTCAGGAAGTTGGGCAAACAATTGCCGGATCAATTCAAAGAGCCCCGTGTAGGTAGCCGGGTTCGAAGTAGGCGTGTTGCCCAGAGGACGTTGGTCGACACGGATCACCTTATCGATTTTCTCAACACCCACAATTCGGTCGTGTGCTCCAGGATTGGTTCCTGCGCGATGGAGCATGCGTGCCAATTGAGCGTAGAGGATCTCTTGGACCAACGAACTTTTTCCACTGCCACTCACACCCGTCACCGTGGTGAGCGTGCCCAGAGGAATTGCAACATCGATGTTCTTCAGATTATGGTGACGCGCACCTACCACCCGAAGGATGGAGCTGTTGGGTGGGAGCTGGGAAGACTTTTTCGTGTTGCCTTTCCTGCGCGTCGCCCCTGGGACTTCGATTCTCCTAGTCTTGGGAACGGGTATCGCCTTCTTGCCTGACAAATAGGGCCCCGTCACACTCTTCCGCTTGCTGGCAACTTGTTCAGGAGTCCCCCGCGCAACAATTTCACCACCCAAACGACCTGCGGCAGGACCAAAGTCGAGTAGACTATCGGCACTGGCAACCACATCACGATCATGCTCCACGACCAGCAGGGTATTTCCAAGATCGCGCAACTTGTGCAATGCCTGAATCAAACGCTGATTGTCGCGTGGATGGAGACCTATCGTGGGTTCGTCCAGCACATAGAGCACACCGCACAGGCCACTCCCAACCTGACTTGCCAGGCGGATTCGTTGTGATTCACCTCCTGATAGTGTGGGAGCCTGACGGCCAATGGTCAGATATTCCAATCCCACATCGACAAGAAATGTAAGTCGGTTGCTTATCTCGCGAATCAACTCGCCAGCCACTTTCTTTTCTGCCTTGGAAAGCTTCCATTTTTGTACGACTGGAAATAACTGGCCCAGAGGCAAACGACAATACTCGGCAATCGTACGTCCCGCAAACTGCATGGAAGATGCATCATCGCGTAACCGGCTTCCCCCACACTGACTGCACTCTATTTCGTCAACCAAATGCTCTAGTCTGGCTCGCAGACGAGGCGACAAGCGTGAAGCTTCTTCCAGGGCCGGATAAAGGCCTTTGTACTGAAAACGGAACGTACTTCCCGTTTTCTCCTGATTTTTCTTTTTCGCTCTGCGCACCTCACGATCCATTTTGACCTCAATCCACTCCTCGCCCGTGCCGTACAAGACAATGCGCCGGTGCCGTGGAGCCAGCTGGTCAAAGGGGACGTCGGGGGGGAGGCCCGTGTGCTGCGACAAGGCTGAGAGCATTGCAGCAAACAGGGGTTGCTTGATATTGGGCCAGGCCAGGACGGCCCCTTCGGCAAGCGTGAGTTGTGTACTACGCAGGAGGGATGCCGGGTTTGCACCAATTTCGGTACCTAAACCTTCGCAAGCATCACACCAACCCAAGCTGTTGTTGAAAGAAAAATGGTGAGGCGACAAGGGTTCAAAACTTCGACCACAAGAACCACAGGCCAGATGCTGGCTATGGATTTTCGACTGCCACCGATGTTCGGGCACATCCTTTTGGACCACCAGCGTATGGAGTATGCCTTTGCCCAGTGTCAGAGCATTCTCCACACTGTCGGCCAACCGACCGCGCGAATCAGGATTGACTGTAACACGATCAATGAGAACTTCGATATCATGCTTGCGACGACGATCGATGTTTGGCATTTCAGCCAATTCGTACGTTTGTTGGTCGACACGAACACGTACATAGCCACTAGTACGCAGCGATTCCCAGAGTTCCTCGTAAGTTTTTCCCATCGGCAATTCTATGGGTGCCATTAAATACAGGCGCGTCCCCGCAGGCTCTGCCAGTACGGCATCGATGACTTCGTCTGAACTTTGAGTCCCTACGGGCACCTCGCAATCGGGACAAACCATTTGACCCAAGCGAGAAAATAGAATGCGAAAATAATCATAGATCTCAGTAACCGTTCCTACTGTCGAGCGGGGCGAATGACCGGTCGTGCGTTGCTCGATCGCGATTGCTGGTGAGAGCCCTTCAATGGATTCCACCCGTGGCTTCTGAATTTGTCCGATAAATTGCCTGGCATACGAACTGAGACTTTCGACGTAACGTCTTTGGCCTTCAGCATAGACAGTATCCATCGCCAGCGAACTTTTGCCGCTGCCACTAGGACCACAGCATACGGTGAACTCATCACGTGGAATCTTTACATTGACATCTTGCAAGTTGTGCTGTTCAGCGCCTTGGACCACAATTTGCGTGGCCTGTTGGACCTTTCGCCTGGTACTCGGTTTTGATTTGGCCAACGACCGGGAATCTTTACTCAGATGAGCAGCCAACGCCAATCCTGTATGAGAGACGAGTGCCTGCTCGGGAACACTTTTCTTGTTGCTAACCTTCTGTTGTTTGCTTGCATACTCCACTACCTGCTCGGGTGTACCGTTGGTCACGACCTGCCCGCCATACTTCCCTCCATCGGGACCCAGGTCGATAATCCAGTCTGCCGTTTTGATGACATCCAGATTATGTTCGACCACGAGCACCGTATTGCCCGCATCGACAAAGTCATGCAGAACTTTGAGCAATAAATCGATATCTGAAAAATGCAACCCGGTCGTAGGTTCGTCGAGCATGTACAAAGTCTTGCCCGTCGACTTTTTGACCAATTCACGCGCCAGCTTGATGCGTTGTGCTTCTCCGCCCGAGAGCGTCGGTGAAGGCTGCCCCAGTTTGAGATAATCCAAACCCACGGCATGCAAGGTTTCAAGCTTGTTGCTGATTTTAGGAATATTCTCAAAATGCTTGAGCGCTTGCTGAACATCCATTTCCAGCACGTCGGCAATGGATTTGTTTTTGTATTGGATTTGGAGTGCTTCGTGATTAAAGCGATGGCCCTGACATACATTGCAGGTAATCCATACATCGGCTAAAAAGTCCATCTCCAACTTATTGGAACCGTTTCCACTGCATGCTTCGCAACGACCACCGGCAACATTGAAGCTAAACCGCCCCGGCTTGTATCCACGCCGCTTGGACTCGGGAAGCTGCGCGTAAAGGCTTCGAATTTCGTCAAAGACTTTAATGTAGGTGGCCGGATTGCTACGGGGTGTTCGTCCAATGGGCGACTGGTCGATTGCAATCATCTTATCCAGGTGTTCCATACCCTCAATGCGATCATGTTCGCCTGGAGTCCCTTTGCCGTTATTAAGATCACGGCGCAATGTTTCGACCAAAATGTCTGAAAATATAGAACTCTTGCCGCTGCCACTGGCGCCCGTCATACAAACAAAAGCACCCAACGGGATTTCAACATCAATATCCTTCAGATTATTGTGCCGCGCTCCCAGAATGCGGAGTGCGGGGGCACCTTCGTCTTCGTGCGCTGAGTCTGGCCATTCAATTCTTCGCTTTTTGGGTACCTTGATCTCGCGTTTTCCCGACAAGTAGGCGCCGGTCACACTTCTCTTGGCTTTGCACACGGCTGAGACATTTCCCTCAGCAACCACCTCGCCACCACGGACCCCAGGACCAGGACCAAAGTCAATAATGTGGTCGGCAGCCCGCATCGTGTCTTCATCATGTTCTACAACAACAACCGTATTTCCCTGGTCACGTAGTCGCTCAAGGGTTGCCAGCAATCGATCATTGTCGCGAGGGTGCAAGCCGATCGAGGGCTCGTCGAGTATGTAGAGCACACCGACCAATCCACAGCCGATCTGACCCGCCAGACGGATACGTTGTGTTTCTCCACCCGAAAGCGTAGGCGCTGTACGTTCCAGCGACAGATAGTCCAAACCAACATTCGTGAGAAAACCCAGTCGACCTCGAATTTCTTTCAGCACTTCACTCGAAATCGTTTGGCCCGTTTTGTCGAGTTCCAGCTGATCGAAAAACTTTTCGGCCTCTTCAATCGATAATGCGCTGACTTCAGGCAGACTCAACTTGGGCTGCTTGGCAAAGTCTGGATGCAATGCCGATAAGGTTACCGCACAAGCTTGTGGATTCAGGCGCTGACCTTCGCAATCAGGGCAAAGAATCACATTCATAAATTTTTCTAGCTTGGCTATGAGCGATTTGCTTTTAGCGCCACGGTATTTTTCCAGCAATTCAGGAATGATTCCATCAAAGGTGCCCCCGTATTTTTGAGAATTTTTGCCGCCACGCCACGTATAGGTGATGTGCTGGTCCCCCGTACCCCACAACCAGTAGTGCTTGTGCTGCTCTGAGAGTTCTTCCCAGGCCGTTTCGAGCAACATCCCATCTGCTAACTCTTGCTTGCGTTCAATGGTATCTGCGACACCTTTGTAGATATGCCGTTTCCAGCGTCCCAAATCCTTCCAACCCCCTACCAACTCTATACAACCCTGGGCGAACGATTTGGCAGGGTCGGTAACCAGCTTGCTGGGATCAAAACTGAACATTTGACCCAAACCATCGCACTCGTAGCACATGCCTTGAGGACTATTGAAGCTGAACAATTGAGGTGAGGGTGGCTGAAAACTTAAACCACATTCGTTACAGGCATAGTCGGCACTAAAAAAAATGTCGGTGGGATTCTTGCTGCGTGATCGACGGTGGGTCTTGCCCTCGACGGGTTCTGCCGATTCGGGCGCAATGATCAAACTGCCCTCACCAACTTTGAGGGCCGTTTCGACAGCCTCCGCCAACCGACTACGAATGGCCAACGTATTGGTAAGGCGATCCACGACCACTTCGATGTCGTGTCGCATTTGTCGATCAAGAGAGAGATTGTCCGTCAGTTGAACAATCTGGCCGTCGATTCGTGCTCGCACAAAGCCTTGCTTGAGAAGATCTTCGCACAAGTCGCGATATTCGCCCTTCTGTCCGCGAATGACCGGAGCCAGTACGGCAAATTTTGCCTTCGCAGGTTGCGACATAATCCGGGCTATGATCTGCTCGCGCGATTGGGCCGTGATGGGACGCTGGCACTCCGGACAATGGCCTTGGCCAACACGTGCATAAAG
>CAWWCC010000052.1:0-15360 GCA_963935315.1 uncultured Planctomycetaceae bacterium
GTTGCTTCTTCACCTAACCTCTCCCCAAAGGGGAGAGAGACTTTTATCCTCTATTTCTTCTTGCCAGACTTTGGCAACAATCTTGTGCAAAAACGACTCGTGCAGTTGGGGATCACCAAGCACGAAAAATTTCAGGCGTGCTTCCTCCTCGGCAAACGATACCTGCAATGATGTAAAGCTAATGAGCCACACCAAGATTAGTGCAATAAAGTTGATTGGTATTGGAGACTTATTCATGTTTCCTGCACAAGAGGTCGTCAAGAAAGGCACCTGCTCCCTCCAGGGGTTCCGCTTCCAATTAAGAAATACAGTTGCTATAAAAATAGAATGCAAACTCAAGCATGATACGGACTTGCTGCCGATCTGCCTACTCATTTACTCAGAACTTTCGAGGAGAATTACAATCATGGGGTGGCGAATTCTAACTTCTTTGCCAAAGGTCTTCACACATTCCCAAAACATGACCTACGTGTTTGTGGTGGGCGTATTGCTTTCACTAGGTTGTGGACCTACTGCGGAAGTTACTGGTGAAAATATTCCCGACACCTTGAACCTTGCAAAGCATGCCACATTTGCTTTGAACGCACTCAATGGCACCACCGACGAGCGCGGGGAATTCATGTTCAAGTGCTCGATCGTGCCGCCCTCACTCAAACACGATGCGTTTAGCTTTTCGGCCTGCGGTCCCAAGTATATTGAAGCGATGGCCATGAATAGCCTGATGTCAGGGATCGATTTAGATGCATCCGGTAGCCGCCGACCGGTGAACTATTTGATTTCGTGCCTGGGCGACGATGGTTTGTTCTATTGCAAGATCGGCCCCGATCGGCCATGGGATACGGCCAGCCCCGAAGATTGGGCCAACATCTATGGCCAGGGGCGCATGCTGCGGGCCATGTTGGCCGTGTATCAGCTGGAGGATGATTCCCGCTGGGTCACACGGATGGAAAAGCTGGTTGCCAAGCTCAAAGAAATTGCCATTCGCAAAACGGATTCGGCAACGGGCGAAACCTATGCCTACTATCCCACCACACCCGGCTATGGTGATATCTTCAGTTATCCTAAAAGCGGCTGGAAAATTACCGAACTGCAAACCAAAGCCGATGCCTCCAATATCGGCAAAAGTATTGCGGACTTTCCCGATCACACCTTTGGCATCCCACTTTATTTGGGAGGCGTCGTCGAACCGCTCACCCGCTACGCCACCATGTTCGACGATCGCGAAGCGCTAGAACTGGCCGGCCAATTGGTGCGGTTCGTGATGAAAAAAGAATCTTCCTGGATGCCAGACGGCCATGCCCAGGGAGTAATCCCTGAACAAAACGGACAGTTCTATGGTCACTTCCATGGGCATACCTTGGCACTCCGAGGAATTCTGGAATACGGCATTGCTACCAACGATGCCAAGCTGAAGAATTTCGCGAGGGCCGGTTATGAGTACGCGCGAATCTTCGGTATCTCACGACTGGGTTGGTTCCAAGAATACACGGGCAAACACTCACATGAAACGTGCGGTCTGGTGAACATGATCGCCCTGGCGATCAAGCTCAGCCAATCAGGTGTGGGCGACTATTGGGAAGACGTGGATTGCTATGTACGAAATCATCTTACCGAATCGCACTTTATCGACATGGATGGTTTCTTGCGTGCTAACAAGGATCGTGAGTTGACCGACGACGAAAAAGCGATCTTAAAGCGTTTGGTGGGCACCTTCGCCGGCTGGGGCACGCCCGTGCGATTCGACGACTCGCGGATCATGAACTGCTGCACGGCCAACGGTTCGCAAGCACTGTATTATGTGTGGGACAGCATTCTGCAGCATGACGAGAGAAAAGTGACCGTGAACTTGCTGCTCAACCGCAGCTCCCCGTGGCTCGACGTCAAAAGTTCGCTACCGTACCAGGGTGAAGTGCGACTTAAAAACAAATCGGCACAGCGGGTTTCCGTGCGGATTCCCAATTGGGTCGACAAAGACGAGGTAAAGATTCAAGTCGACGGCCGAGACACCAAAGCCGATTGGCTGCAAAACTATCTTACCCTCGCGGGGCTTGGAGCGAGCAGTGAGATCGTGATTCGATTTCCCATGCGAACTTCGACCGAAACCTACTCGGTCGATAGCTACGAATTTCGTGGTACAGAATACCTGGGCCGCTACGATTACAACATCACCTTCCGAGGCAACACGGCCATCCAGGTTGAACCCAGCGAACAAGAGGGGTTGGCTACGTATCAGCGTTCACATTACCAGAACAGCGATGTTCCCACAGTTGAAATGTCAGATTACGTACCACCGAAGCGCATTGCTTGGTAATAGTTAGGCCACAGATGGCCCAGCGCGGCCAAAGGCCGCTTCGGTGGCATAGCTACCGATATAGACCGAGTCGAAACCGGCTCTCTCAACCAAGCGCGCCGAAAAGCCATCAATGGCACCAATGGAAGTGACCGTTTTGCCATTGTTGATCATTTTTCTTAACTGAGCTGCCGGTTTCATAGTGCGATTTTCTCACAAGACTTTGCTAAACCGTCGACCAGTCTTCGAGGACTTGCATTATTTCGGTACGGATACCATTAGGATCCACAAAGAAAGCAATCTTGCGACGACCCACCTGGGTTTCTATTTCTTGGGGTTCCATGAGAAACTCCAGACCTGCGTCGCGGATCATTTGCACGTGTTTTTCATGATCATCCACTTCGTAAACCACGTGCAAAAAACCGGGCGGTAGATCCATGCCATGCTGTTCTTCGTAGGGAGCACGGTCAAAAATCAATAGCCGCGTATCCCCCAACCGTACGAAATTGTAATTGCAACCAAACACCTCACCGCTCAGACGAAGCTCGCCCCCGAGATGCTCAACATAGAACTGCGTGGTCTTGTCGAGGTCGGTTGCTTTGATGGCGTAGTTCCATAGGCCTACGATCACGTTAGATCCTTACTCCGACTTTAGGTGAAATTCTTGGTAATTCTCTCCGTCAGTAGATATCTCGCAGGTCAGTTCGCTACGTTGATTGTAGCGTTTGGACAAATATTGTTCGCGAACCTCGAACTCCTCACCGGAATATTTATTCAATCGCTTTTTTCCTGTGCCACGATAGGCTTTGATTTCCACCCGAAAGCTACCTGCAAAAAGACCCTTAGCTGGTGCGATAGCAAACCGTCCATTTGAAATATCACCCCCACTTGCAGGGCCACCCGTTCCTCGAAGAGGATAAAGCTCGATAGTGCCTTCCGATAACGGGTTGCCGTCTAGGGTTACTGTTCCGCTCATCCCCAACCGGCCTGTGTCTGGCCCCCCACAACCTGAGAAACAAAAAAGTAATAGCAAAACAGGTATACAGAGTGATGGCACCTGGTGCCTGCAAGGTTTGGCGGGCGTCTGCTCAGTTGCCAACAGGATAAGAGTCATTATTGTTGGATCATTCCTGGTCAAATCATCACCGAAATCGCACGCTTTTAACAATTATTGTCCCTGTTCTAGCAGCTGGGTATACTACACGAGACGCGCGTAAAATACGAGGTTCAATCCAACTCTTGGTAGACGATAGGAACAATGGCTGCACGACGAGGCTTCACGCTAGTTGAACTCTTGGTGGTGATCGCCATCATCGGCGTACTCATTGCCCTACTGCTCCCGGCAGTGCAAGCGGCACGCGAAGCGGCACGCCGCGCACAGTGCACCAACAATCTCAAACAAATCGGCGTAGCACTACACAACTACCATTCGGCCCATGATCGCTTTCCTTATGGGGCGAATGCGGGCTCTGAGAATGGACCGTGTGATGCGCACGGATGCCCCGAATGGCCCTCATTTCACGACCATCTCTTACCCTATTTGGAAGAGACGGTAATGTACAACTTGGGTCCCATCGATCGGCTCTGCGATCCTTGGCACACCAATCCCTCCACCTGTGGTGACTGCTTGCCCTGGCCCGAGGCCATGTTAGGCAAGATCGTTAGTGGGTTTCAGTGCCCTTCGGAAGGAAATTCGAAAGTCACCCAAGAGCACTTTGGTATAGAAATGGGTCTGACGAACTACTTAGGCATTTTTTCGGGATTGCAGGAGGGAGACATCTTATACGACTTGTGTCAGAACGTGAATCAGATTTTCCCGGCAAACGATGAAACGATGGAGCGCATCCTGAACTACCAGCGAGCCGCTTTTGGCATCAATCGGGGTGCCCAAGTTGGACAAATCGAAGATGGCTCCAGCAATACGATCATGGTCACAGAGTACTTGCGCGGAGTTCCTGGAGACACACGTGGCTGGTATCGTACCAACCGCAGTGGCGCAAAATTCTTAGTGGTCCGCAATACTCCCAATTCCGCCCTCGATGATAATTTGGAAAACTGCACGGCTGACTACGACAGGCCCGAGGAAAACCTGCCTTGTATGGGAGGAGGGTTTTTACAAACACACCATGCCTCAGCCAGAAGCGCGCATCCCGGGGGAGTCAACGCCTTAGGCGCCGATGGCAATGTGCAGTTCTACGCAGACGATATCAACCTGACTGCCTGGCGGGCGCTGGGCTGGATGAACGATGGCTCGATCGACGGGAGTGGAATCTCCACCGAGAACCCCTGATTCAACAAAGGGGCATCGCTAGCTGTTTGGGCCAGACTTTTTCCTTTCCCCGGCAGACTACGTCGTGAGTTCAGGGGCAACGGCCTGTCGGACAGAATTTCTGCACTTTTCTATCACTCTTGATCGCTCAGGGAGAAAGGTGGGGCAGATTGGGGCAGAAAAATTGTCATTTTATTGACAATTAGACAGAGGCCCAGTTATCCTAAAGAAAGGTGAAATAGTCGCTAGAAACGGAATAGTCGCTAGAAACGCTGGGTAAATCTCGTCATCTAGATCCCTCTTCAGGGATCCTGTTTAAAAGAATTCTAGAGACACTCGCCTACTCATCATTGTCAAACCAGAGCAGTGCGTCGAGTCTGCACATAAGAGAGCTGTACTGCTTACAAAATTCATATACTGAGGGGGAAGTGTTAATGAACGCCAACATGCGTTTACGTTTTTTTTCTTGTGCCACACTCTTGGTGGCCATGGCCGTTGGGCTTCTGATCACACAGCGTGCTGAGTCGCTAGACCGACTTTATATTACCTCGAACGATGGTAGCGATGATCTCCTGCTTGCCTTGGATGGTCTCCCCATCGGAAATTCTGGTATTGGGCAAGCAGGCGATACCTATTTTAGAGATGCCGTCACGAACAATACCGGTTTGGGTCCCATTGATACGGGAGATAACGGAGAGATTCTGGTTGGTGGTGAATTCTTGCAGCTATACGATGCGGACTTGAACTTTGTCACACAAACGGGGCAGATTGCAGCTGGCGCCCCAGCGACGGCTGTCGAGATTGGTAGTCTGGGACCGGCTACGCACATCGTGGCGACTCACGATTTGCCAGCCGACGCGACGCAGATGCTTTACTATGACAGCTCTCTTAATTTTCTGCACAACGCCAACATACCCAACTTTGGTACGGCAACTTCAGTCGAGTTCGGAAATCTCTCTGCCGCAAATGCTGGTAATGAGATTGCAGTCTCGGGGCACAACGAAACGTATACCATCGAGCCCGGTTTTGTCTGGATGGGCACCTTTGACGGCTCTACCACAGGTTTTTTAAATCAGTCTGTCCTCAACGCCAGTACGTCGGACTTGGCCTTCGGTAATTTATTTGGTGGAGCTACCGACGACTATGTGATTACGGGCGCACAACCCGATACGGGTGGTAGCCCGACTCCCCAGGGACAAGGGACGATGGCCTTTAGCGGTGGTTCAAGCGCCACCTTTGAATGGTCGAATGCCCTTGCGAATCCGCATGGTACCCCACCTGCAGGCAAGACCTTACGCGCAGTCGTGACCGGAGATGTCTTCACTGGCGCTGTCGCTGACCCGGATGGTGGCAACGAGATCATTGCCGTAGGAAATGACATCATCCGCATTCTCAGCGACCAGGCAGTTGGCGGACCCTTTGGCTTTACACTACAAGAAATCCCGTTGAATAACGATGCCCTGGATGTGGTTCTGGCCGATGTCCTCCACGACGATGGAGTCGATGAAATCGTGGTAATCACAGGGACTGGTTTGGTAATAGCTCTAGAGCACGCCGTTCAGGGTGATACGACCACGAACTTCATTGCCGATCCGATGAACAATATTGGCGCAGCTTACGATACGGGGAGAACCCTCTTCGCAATTGAGGCCTTGGAGATCGTAACTTCCACCGACAATGCTGATTTTGACGGAAGTGGGTTTGTCGATGGAAACGACTTCTTAATCTGGCAACGTAACTTCGGTCTGGGATTGATTCAGTCAGAAGGTGACGCGGATGGAGATATGGATGTAGACAACAATGATCTGATCATTTGGCAGAATCAATATGGAAGCCCACCGCTTAGCGCGGTGGCAGCAGCAGTGCCGGAACCTGCATCTCTGGCACTCCTGGCGCTGGTGGGGCTATTGTGTTGTAGTAGACGAAAAGTTTATTAAGATCGATTTGGAAGTACTAGAAATTTACTATTCTAAGTTTTTTGGGAGGTAGTCTAATGAAGGCGAAGTTTAGTGTATTAGCTGCTTGCTTGGCTGTGGCCTGCGCCACCGTTGCTCAAGCGGGAGACAGGCTCTATTTCACACAAGATAGTGGGTCAAACGATACAATCTCGAAAGTGAACAGCCTCACCCGAGGAGTCATGGGTGGTGGTATTGGCAGCGAAGCTGGTTTTGCTGCTGGAGGTACGGGTACCGATAATCTCGGCGACATTGCTGCTGCGAATATCAACGGTACCCCCGTGATTGCCACCGCTGGCAACGTCATCCATACCTGGGATGCCGACATTAATTTTGTGAATGTCACCGATGTCAATGGTGGCGCACCCGACGTTCCCATTCGAGAAATCGCGGTCGGTGAGATGGGCGGAAACGCAGACCGCCTGGTCATTGCTCGAGAGACCGATTTGGCTTCGACCAACATATTCGTGCAGATCTACGAAGCGACTACGCTCACGAATCTTCATAACCCAGGCCCCCACGCCAATATTGGCAATGCTACAGGGTTAACTTTGGGCGATTTCGACTCGACCCTGCCTGGACGTGAAATTGGTATCGGTACGACGGATCTGGCTACTCTCAACAAGTCTCCCGGATTTCAGCTCTATGTCCGCGGCGACAACGGTAACTGGCTCGGGCAGCAGCCTCTCAATCAGCCGATTAGCGATGTTGCTTCCGGTGACCTTGTGCCGGGCGTAAATAGTGATGAGATGATTCTCACCGGGAATATTGGTGGAGATCCTGGACCGGGTTTTGGTCAGCAATCGCACGTGTTCTCCAGGACTTCCGGAGGCGGTATCGCCTACCAATTCGAAAACGGTGGAGGGGGCCCTCATGGTCCAGGCGGTTTGCTGTTTAATGCGGTCGACGTCGGTCAGCTCGACGCCGATCCTGAGCCAGAAATCGTGTTGGTGGGTAATGACGTCGTTCGCGTCTTGAACCACGATGGTAGTTTTGTTTTCCAGTCCGGCCCATCCAACCAGAACTTTGTTGATGTTGTGATTGCCGACGCCATGGACGACGATGGCGTGAACGAGATCGTTGCCGTCTCCGATAGTGGCTTGGTGTTTGCTTATGGACACAGCGTCATCGGCGATGCCAGCTCAGCCTTTAGTGGTGGTGCCCTCGGCTTCTTTAGCGGTGGAGCTGCCTATACCGCAGTGACGGCCTTGAATCCTGTTCCTGAACCAACCACTGCTTTGCTGATGCTGCTGGCTTCGGTGGGTGCGGTTGGTTTCCGCCGTCGCTAGGTCGCAGTATTTCGTTAGACACTTCTCAATCCCCTACCCTTGGCAACAAGGGTGGGGGATTTTTTAATGACTAATTCCTAATGACTAATTCCTAAGGACTAATGACTAAGGAATGACGAAACCCTAATGACGAAGAATTGAGATAATCTAAAACAGCTTACCGACTGAGTGCATTTCATTGGGTATTGGTTTTTAGGTATTCCTCTCTGCTATGCGTAGCGAAGCAACGCTTCGCAGGGCATAGTAGTCATTAGGATTTAGTCATTAGTCATTCTCCCCACCGCCCGCCTACAGGCAGCGGTAATACTCTCGGCGTCAATGCCGTACCGCGCTGCAGGCACCCTACTCTCCTACTAATCACAACTCGGCAACAACGTAATCGCCGACCGCGCCAACTCATACGTACAGCGGTGGAATTCTCCTTCGGCGATCATCCACAGCACAATCGACTGGCGCTCGGCGTCTGCCGGTGTGGTTACATTCAGCGGCCACATGCTGTTGGGTGAAGTATAGCCGCCCGAGATATGTCCGTGAAGCCAGCCCACGATACCTTGCTTGGGCATGAAGGCGCGGATGATGATGGGGTCTATGCCGAGCGGGTCGGTTTCGGGTAGTACAGGCGGCTGCGTGGGTTCGTCGTCTTTGGCCAGTACCCCACCCGTTCTGCGCTGGGCTGTTTGTTGCTGCGGCCAGGAGAGAATCCACATGCTCACCAGGCCGTCGTCTCCGTCGCTCATCACTGGGCGCCACTCGATGGTTCCCGTGCCATCGAGCATGGTTTCGTTGAACTCTTGCAAGATCCCCTGCACGACAGGCGACACGAGTTCTACGGCGCTGCGGAACACCTGTTCGCGGTCCTCGCGTTCGACCTGGCCTTCGTAGGTCAGATCCCGCAAATCAGCCAGATGCCGCTGCCAGTCTTCCAGTCGGTCCTTATAAGTGTCTATTGAGTTTTTCATAGTAAGTCCTATAAGGGGAACTCATTTTTGGGGTGAAAGACAAATTACCTGGGGATAGTCTTTGATCATGATGTTCTTGAGCACACGCACACCATCCTGGGTATTCAGGACAAGTTTTTGCTCGGTGCCATTGAGTACGTCAATTCCGATGGCTTTTTCCACTTGCAATCCAGAAATGCAAATATCCGATTGTACCAGCGGCGACTCATCTACGCTGGTCCCTGCCAGCGATACCGACAAGAGACGTTCTCCCGTGGGAAGCTCAAACGTTGAGACTTCCAGTTTCTGTTCAGTATTGCTGAATTCAACATCCAGTGGCGCCGCCCGCGCTTCGTCGAACACCGTGCAAAGAGTCCGCAACACATAGTAGGACGGTTGGGGCTGCGTGGGACTCACCGGGCTAGCGGAGAACCCGTTGCGGAACAAACCCACGTCGCGATCAATGTGCCCGTCGGCCCAGGTTTCGTTCCAATAGAACAGCACATCCTGCCCTAGCGTGGTAACTGCGAAGCGAGCCATATGCTTGGCTTTGACGATTTCCGAAATCCAGGGCAAGCCCTCGGTGGAGTTTTGCGGATAGGGCGAAAAAATGCACCACTCGCTGTGGCTGTATTCGCCTTCGTAACTATACGACTCGGCCAACTGCTTGGTTTCTTGAATGTCGGCCACATAGCTTTCCCACTCGGGAGTGCCCGGCGCTGCTCCGTAATAGCCGTGCCAACAAATCATGTCGATGTGTGGGGCAATTCCCTCTTCAAAACACGTCTTCAGCCAATCGATGCCCACTTCGCGGCGGGGACCTAAACCTGAAAGCGACCCAAATACGACTTTCGCCTGTGGGTCGATTTCTTTAATGATCGGCGAGACTTCTTTGACCCAGTGCGCAAAATGTTCCGGGCCCGCATCGTACCAACCGCCGTAGCCGTTCGATTGTTCGTTCCAAATTTCGTAGTAATCGACGCGGTCCTTAAAGTGTTGCACCATGAAGCGGACATAGTTTTTAAAACCTTCCAACATTTCTGGTTCTTCTGAGCGCGGAAAACTTAAAGAGGCCACTTCATTGGCTAGAAACCGCTGCTTCTCGTCTTTACGAGGGGGGCGGTTTTGCGCCGTGTAGAGCCAGTTGGTGAAGCCCAGGCCAAAGTTGATCTTGCAGCCATTCTTCACCGCCTGGGTGATCGCAGCATCGGCAATCGGATCGATTTCGTAGACCCCTTTTTCGCGTTCTACCACCCGCCAGTTAAGAACGCTCCCCGCGTAGTTGATGCGAATCCATTCGACGCCCAAATCGTAGTGTGTTGGCCAAAGGGTTTGGTGCGTCTCGCGCTGGCTGGCAATATAGGACTCGAACGAAGATACCGTCACCGCCGCACCCTGACTCAGCAGGGCGACATTTTCACCTTCCTTGTCGAGCACGCGCACTTCGGCCACCGAAAAAATGTGCGAGGTCATATAACAAATGCGAAGATCATGGCCGACGATCCAAATCTGCTTGGCACGGGTGGGGGCAAACTCGATCGTCTGGGGCTGGGCATCGGCAGGGTGTGGGTGGTTTTGATTGTCGTAGACGGTGTCCCAATTCCAGCCGTCCCGACTGAGCCGGACCGTCAGATGCTTGGGCATGCCCAGATTGTCATCCCGCGGGACGATTTCGATAGAGTGGATCTCCGTTTCGCGGGCTAAATCAATCCTCAGCCAGGCCGGCTCCACCGTCGACCGATTTTGACCGCGACTGCACCAATGGGTTTCGGGATCGCCGTCAATTAAATGGACACCTAAGAGTGGCTGGATATCGCTCCGCGCTGTGCGTGGCATCCTGGGAGGCGTTGCCCCAATCCGATTTGATTTAATCTGCCAGGATTTTTTGGGCACTATTTTTTTTGTCGGCGCTTCGTTTCCTTGCTGCAGAACTGCCGCCGAAGCCAGATCTGGACTCAAGCCGTAGATATAAGAGAAGCCAAATCCATAGACGGGCACCCCACCGCAGTCCGCCCGTACGGCCACTTCGGGCCCCATCCGCACTAGGTCCGCGTTCTGATGCAATGCTCCTTGCGGAGGCCAATGGCCACCCTCGGGTGGTGCCGCTGTTTGGGACTGACAAGGAGTCACCAAACCCATGAGGGACATGAAAACTGCCACAAGAATTAGTTGGCGGAACCTCATTTTGAATACTTCCTTTCAAGTGCAGTTGCTCACTGAAAAAAACAATCTTGGAGCATGTATGGGAGTATCGCAAATGTGTTATAAATGACAACACTCTAGCAAACCTTGGAGAAAAGGTGTCAGGAACCTTTTTCTTCGTTATGTCTTACCCCAAGTTCTCAAGTGGTAACAATATTTCTGGATAAGTGACCTATACCATGAAGACTCTTCCCAAAACGCGAATTACTCTCTGCGCCGGGTTACTGTTGCTACTTCTGGGGGTGTCCAGTACGCGTGCTCAGCCACTGGACTTACCGGGATCCTTTGAAATGCAGGTCATGCCAGAGACGGTCGACCTGGTCCAAACTGCTAATTTGGCGATCAATTCGTTTACGCGTTGTACCAATCCAGACAAAAACTATGCGGTCTACTTTCACGGTAATCTTACGATCAATCCTATTAGGCTCTCTGGGAATCAACCGGACAGCGTGGCACATTGGAAGCTTGCCGAACCCCTGCTACTGCTCAGGTTGATGACCGGCAACCGTGCGAACTTGCAAGTGGACCAGCATTGGCAAGCCAGCCTGCACGATCTTCCCGATCAGGTCCCTCATACCCATCCCGTGCACTTGGGCCGTGGCCTGGCGGCGGTGGCCGTTCTCTGCGCGCTCACGGAAGACCAACAATGGCAAACACTGGGAATCAAAATCGTCGATCGCCTCGATTCGTTTTGCAAACGGAAAGAAGACTTCGCTTACTTTCCAGTAATCATGCATTTCTTGGCCGACCCAACTCGTACTGTATCTCTTGAGGAATACGACGAGCCCTTCCCCACCGCCTGGCCGGCTATGCATGATGCCTGGCTAGTGGAGGGACTAGTGGCCTTTTACCACCAGACCCAATACCCTCCTGCCCTAGACTTGGCCGGACTGCTGGTAGAACACATGCGCGCGCATGGAAAAATCTTCGGCAACAGCGGCGAATTTCAAGCAGGCCACAATGGTTATCAGGGACCCCGCACGGCTCTCCATTTTCATCGGCATACCAATGTCTTGATTGCACTCTTAGACTACGCCATGGCCAAACGCGACGAAGATCTTGCCAAGTTTGTCTGCCAGTGTTACGAGTACGCGCGTCGGCAAGGCAATCCAAACCTGGGTTTTTTCCCGGAGTATCTTCCCGGAGCTTTCCCAGATGATCGACACGACATTGTGGACTGTGAAGGCTGCTGTGTGGCGGATATGACTCTCTTGGCATTGAATTTGTCTGCCTCTGGTTACGGCAATTATTGGGAGGACGTAGATCGCTACACCCGCAATATGCTTACCGAGATGCAATTAAAAGAATCAACCGCGATTCGCCAGCACATTAGCAAACTACCCCCTTCGCCCGTGGATCCAAAAAACGAAACGGCCCACCAAGCTGCCCAGCGACTGGTCGGCTCCTTTGCCGGTTGGAGTGGGCCCAACGAATTTCGCGTGTGGGGTCCTGGGGTGATGCAGTGTTGTCTGGCAAATTGCAGCAGAACGATTTACTCCGTTTGGGAAAAGATCCAGGAAAAAAAGCAGGATACACTCATCGTAAATCTACTCCTGAATCGCGTATCCGCCGCGGCCACGATGCGAAGTTATCTCCCCTACGAAGGGCGCGTAGAGATTGCACTAAAGGCAGATTTACAGCTCAAAGTTCGCTTGCCCAAATGGCTCGAGTCTTCCACCATGCGTGTCACGGATGAGCAAGGTGAGGACATATCGCACAATCTGGAAGATAGCCATCTCAATATTGATACGGTCCAAGCAGGCAATACGGTCGTGCTGCATTTCGACTTGCCAGAAAAAGAAACCACCGAGCAAGTCGGCCATCTGAAAGCCAAAATCTCTTATCGAGGCAACGAAGTCATAAGTTTCCAACCGGCCGGCAATATCATTCCATATTGGACCGACAAGCAGGTCCATCAGGCCAACTGCCCTGAAACGGTAAGAAGCTACTTCGTAGCAGATTCAGTTTACAATCTGCTCGCAATGCCTACTGCAAAAGACTAGAACATACTTTTATACGTGTCATCCATGGGCCATTGCTCTGCAAACGATTTACCGCGAAACGCGCAGCAAGATTGGATAGTCTGGCACCAATAGATTCTTGATAACCGTCCCTTTCGAAGTCACCCGAAACTCGAGATCCTGTTCCACGCCATTTAGAGTATCGATCCCGACGACCTTTTTCGCAACAAAATCAGGAAAAACGATTCTGGCCGGTTTGGGTGTGCAAAGATCCTCAGCACGCTGCGTTTGCCAAACTCCAAACAGCCGGGCCCCATCCGCCTGCACCAGGCGACAAGTCTCGTACGGGGCATCCAACTCGCGAACCTCTGCCGCATACCCCCGGGGCGAAACTCCATCGGTCAACGTGGCCATGGTGCGTAAAGAATAGTAAGCCGGCTGGGGCCACACGGGGCTCTGCGGATCCGCAGAGTGGGTTGCTCGCAGTAGGCTCACATCCCACAGCACGATGCCCGTGTTCCAGGTTTCGTTGTAGTAAACGGGGATTCCCATGTCGGTATGAAGGGCAATGGTCCGTGCCACGTATTTTGCTTTGGTCATTTCGGATACGGGTCCGCCCGGGACGCCAATGTCCGGCGCTGGATAGGGTGACACCCAAGTGGTTTCGTTGGCATGATACTCGTCGCCCTTAAATCCGTGACGGCGCGCTGCTTCGCGGATAGCGGCCACTTGAGCGCGGTAAGACGGGTAGGGCGATTTCTTCTCTTGCTTATACGGAATCGGATAAGACTCCTCGGGCGCGACTTCCCATTGATAAGGATGCCAACAAATCACATCTACCACTTCGGCCACTCCCTGCTGAAACATCTCCTCGAAATAATCCAAGTCGCAAAAGCAAACTCCCCCCAGCATGACCTTGGCCTGAGGGTCTGTCTCTTTGACGGCTTTTGCGGCCTCTTTTACCAGGTGACAAAAGGCCTCGGTTTCGCCGGCGGGCCATGAGTAGGGAATGTTTTGTTCGTTCCAGATTTCGTAATACGTAATTCGGCCTTTAAAATGTTTTACGACGAAGCGGCAGTAATCGCAGAAGGCTTTGACTTGCTCAGGTGTTCGTGGTACGGGAGGTTTCTGAAACGGGAATTGCCAAAACCGCCATCGCTCGACGGAACTCATATCGTTTGTATCGGCATAGAGCCAGTTTCCATAGGAGAGTGTCATGTAAACTTCACAGCCATTTTCAATAGAATCTGTAATGGCCTGATCTGTTTTAGGATCAATCTCATAGATCCCTTTCTTGTTCTCAACGTAATGCCAGTTTAATGTGCTGTCCCAATAGGCAATCTTTAAGTGCTTGGTACCCAAGTCGTAATGAATGGGCCAAAGCATATCGTGCATGGAACGCTTGTCTCCATAGCCATAATTGGTCGAGCTGACGGTAACACCCGCTCCTTTGGACAGTAGGGCGACGTTTTCTTGATTGTTGTCATAAGCTTCGACTTCACTTAGGCAGAAACCATGTCCAAGTTCAACAGCCCCTTCGGCACCATAAAGCTTGACAGTCTGGAAATCCTTACCGACGATTTTAATTTGCTTAATCGGTTCTGAGCCAAACTGGAACACACGATGAGTTTCTTTAGTCGGATCGGATTCAATTCTTACTTCTTCCGTAGCTAGCCAATTGAGAGAATCTCTGCTTGAAAGAACTTTGATTTCTGCTGGCCAGCCCCCTGCAGATTCCTCGAGGCCGCGCAAGACAATTCTTGAAAGTTCCATTTCATAAGGAAGATCGATCCGAATCCATTCTGGCTGAACTTTAGATTTAGCTTGACCACGACACATCCACAATGTTTTTGTGTCACCATCGATGAGATGCACACGATGAAAAGGAACCAGATCAAATGCTTCGGTGCGTGGTAACCTGGGTGGGGTGGCACCAACATAATTGCTGGTAATCTCCCGGGTCGACTTTGGCTGAATTTTACGGAGAGGATTTTGGTTTTGTAGTTGGATCCTAACAGGAAAAAAAGTTGGCGACTCACGTAGAACAGGTAGGTCACCAAGGTGCACGATGCGGGCAAGCTCGTCATTGCCTGGTTTTGGAATCCCATCTCCCAAAGCAAATCCAGACCAAGAATAAAGGACTGCCAAAGTGCAGCTGAAAATGGATCGAACAACCGTCGGATAAAATCGAATTCTTGTCTGTTTAATCCTGCGGAAATACATAACAATCATAGTGGTTCTGTTTCTGAAAATTGAGGAGCCCTCTAGAGATCACGCTCGGAACGCCACAGAGGGCGTTCCCTACAGTTTGTTCGGGTAGGGGGTGTCGGGTAGGGGAGGATTGGGGTACAAGGGTTTCGGCTTTTATGGCAGAAGGGTTTTAGAGGGCTCTTGGTAACGATTCAGTACTATATCTGTCTCTTATACACATCTCCGAGCCCACGAGACGGACTCCT
>CAWWCC010000053.1:0-15141 GCA_963935315.1 uncultured Planctomycetaceae bacterium
CATACGAGATAGGAGTCCGTCTCGTGGGCTCGGAGCTGTGTATAAGCGACAGAGCCCTATTTATGCGGAAAACATTAACACCTGCGCGAATCAGCTTGGCCAGTTGCTCCGGTTCTCGGCATGAGGGGCCCACTGTGGCGACAATTTTGGTTCGTGCTTTGAGGGAAGGATCTTGCGGCATGGCGCATTTCTCTGTCAAAAGGTTAACAGACTCCAGGTTGGAATCCTGCGAATTGGCCAGAGCTAGCGATAGCAATGTCATTTTATTGTGGTCCCTAAAAGGCTGATTGGGAATATGTTCGTTGCTGGCCACCTTGTCGACAGGGGTACCTTGAACCATACTTCTTTCTCGTGGCCCAGGGTAAATCTCTGGGGTATCCGATCCAATCTGCAAAGACATTTGTGATAAGGTAACCGTTACAACCCGACTGATTGGTAACTATGGGGTCCAACTACTGGCATCAGAAGACTTGTGTCGTCACTGGCAGTTCGGCCGGCTTGGGGCTTGCTATTGCTCGCGCATTGGCCCAAAAGCAGGCAAAAATAGTTCTCGTGGGCCGACGTGAGGAGCCCCTGCAACAAGCTGTGGTCGAACTCTCACCTACAGCAACGGATGTCGCTACAGTTGTTGCCGATGTGACTTGTCCTGAAGATGTCCACCGTTTGCATCAATCCGTGATGGAACAATTCGGCCCGATCGACATGCTTTGCAATTGTGCAGGACGTTCAGCACGTCAGCATGTGCTCGAAACTTCTATCGATGAATTTCAGCAACTCATGGAGATTAATTTCTTGGCAGCCGTGCGTACCACGCAGGCTTTTGCACCGTCGCTACTGGAGCGGAGAGGACATGTTGTCAATATCGGCTCTCTGGCTAGTAAAGTTGCTCCACGTTTTCTAGCTGGCTATCCTGCCAGCAAGTTTGCCCTGGCTGCTTTCTCTCAGCAGTTGCGACTCGAACTTGGGCCACAGGGATTGCACACTCTGCTCGTTTGCCCGGGGCCCATTCGGCGCGATAGCAATGCGCCCCGTTACGAAGCCGATAGTAAAAATCACATGCCCGCTTCGGCACAGCAACCGGGAGCAGGCGCAAAACTTCGAGGCATCGATCCGGATTGGCTAGCACACAAGATACTGCATACGTGTGAGCACCGTAGATTGGAATTAGTCGTTCCTCGTAAGGTGCGTCTCCTTCTCACCCTAGCCCAGTTTTCACCCCGGCTAGGCGATTGGTTGCTGCTCAAAGCAACAAGCTAGAGAGTATCCTAACGCGCTGATTCTAGTGCCCAGCATGGCCAAGTACCGTATAGCTCACGACCATCGTCATGATGTATACCACCAGCAGAATTGTGCCAAAGGGGCGTTGCAAACGATCCTTGGAGAAGAATACGCCAATTCGAAAAACCAATAACACCATCAACATGCTGGGAAAAAGCACCTTGAAAAAATCGGGAGTTGCTTTCAACCCTTGCTGGGTAACTGCAGCCGAAGCACCTGCGACAAAAAGGACATTCAAGATATCAGCGCCGATGATATTGCCGATGGCCAAATCGCCATGGTCTTTGCGAGCGGCAGTTACAGCAGTAACCAGTTCGGGTAGGGATGTCCCAAAGGCTACCAGCGTCGCAGCCACAATGGATTGAGGGACACCCATACGCTTTGCTGCTACTTCGATCGCAGGAATTAAAACAGTACTCATAGCGACCACCAAAGCAATGGCCACCAGAAGTTTAACGACAACAAAAGCCAAGGGAGCATTCCCGTCCGTTTCAAACTCTTCTAACTCAGTCGTACCACCAAGTGTTTTGGCCCAACGTACAGAGAGGATCAAGTAACCGATCAGCAGCCCTAGGAATACCCATCCCATCCACTGGGAGAGAATACCACCACCCTGGAGCGGGTTGCCGCCCCAAGGCCAACAGGCAGCAACGAGCAGCCAGCCTGAGCCAAATTGTAGCCAGCCTTGTCGATTGACGATTTGCCGTGGCATTTTGAGCGGCATGATCAGGCAAGCGATGCCAAGGATGAGTCCCGTATCACAAATAATTGAGCCCACGGCATTGCCCAATGCCACTCCAGGGTTGCCTCCGAAAGCAGCCAGAACCGAAACGGCTGCCTCAGGCGCAGTGGTTCCCAAGCTTACAATCGTAGCGCCAATGATGACTTTTGGCAGACCGGAGCGTTCGGAGAGCACGACCGCCTCACCAACCAACCAATCGGCGGCCTTGCCCAATACGGCCAGAATGGCGACGATCTCAAGGACCAACATCCAGTTTCCCTGGTTGTTAAAAAATGCTGTCAGTTGTGCTTCCATGGATGGGTTTTTTTAAGGTGTCGTGTGGTAAATCAAGAGACCATTCTATACCAGGAATGATCAGGATGACCAAGGGTGGGAGGATGGGAAAAAATCGGCATTTTCAGATGCTATGTTTTAAGACACAGTAACTTCATGGAAATAGATCGAAAGTATTACGATCACTAGATAGAGCATATCACTTTCGTTGTATCTATGAAGGTGCGATCGGTTTTGAAACCTGTTCTGAATAACACGTCGCGTCAATCCCAGGTATTCTTCTAGAAAGAAATCGCTTTGCAATCAATTACCAAAACACTGCAGAAATCTAGTATGCCAATGCGGCTATGGATGGCTGCGCCTGATTGGATGTTTCGGGTGGCAGGTGCGACTTTCTTCTTTGTGTACTTTCTCTCGCAGGCACAAAAATATTGGGACTCTACATTCTGGAATTATGTGCCCTACTTCGAATGGAATAATCATATTGTCGATATGCCTTGGGTACCTGTGCTGGTAGATATCACGTTTCTGCAGATCGCAGTCGCTTTTTGTTTTCGTATCCAAGCGCGCATGCGTGCATCAGATGGTTGGACCATTCTTTATACGATGTTTACAGCTTTTGCTCCCTTGATTCCAGTTTGGATTGGTCCAATATTGGGTTTGTGGAATATCCATTGGCAGCAAAGTTACAATGCGTTTCTATGGCGGGAGGTCTACTCATGGCAATTGGCACTTGCCTTGGGTGTGATACAGACGACAGGATTTCTTATTGAAATCTGGGGTTATGCGGTTCTCTTTCGGAGTTTGAGTATTGTGCCCGAAGCGCGTGAGCTCAAGGTAACGGGTCCCTATCGATTAGTTCGTCATCCCATTTACTTAGGCCAGTTTATCGCCATGGCAGGATTTCTCTTGATTATTGCCAAGACACACTGGGTTTGGATCAGTCTTTACATCATCTTTGTGGCGATGCAACTTTACCGTTCCAAGCTGGAAGATCGTGTTTTGGCTGAGGCGTTTGGTGAGCCTTATTGTCAGTGGCAAAAACGCACATTCTGGTTTGTCTGAGATCCTGGTATTCTGATACTGGGCTTGGTTCGTGGACGGGTCTCTTGTTACGATTTGAGACATTGATTTCTTCGTCAATCACGCATCGATGTGAAGAGCGACCGACACTTTCGTGCGAAAGTATGATGTGTTGAGAGTTGTTGCTGGTAATGTACGCGACTTGTGGTGTAACGTTTCTTTTAAGGTTTTATTGCAATGGAATTGTTTTCGATCCCCGGACTCACAACGTTGGCGATGCTGATCCTGCTTCAAGCCGTACTCGGTTTTGACAACTTGTTGTATATCTCGATCGAATCGAAGCGTGCTCCTGAAGAACAGCAGCAGTTTGTGCGCCGATTGGGCATCGGCTTGGCCATTGGGCTGCGTATTGTATTGCTGTACGTCGTCATGTTGCTGATCGAAATGGTGGGCGCACCGCTTTTTGCCGTTCATTGGGAGGGTGTTGTGAGTGCTGACTTCACACTGCACAGTCTGATCACATTAATAGGCGGTGTATTCATTCTCTACACAGCCATTAAAGAGATTATGCACATGCTTGTCATTGAAGATGTGGGGCATGGCGTTGTGAAGCGAGCTCAGAAATCGACTAGAGCAGTATTGTTTTGGATCGTATTAATGAATCTTGTTTTTTCATTTGATTCTATCTTGTCGGCAATGGCGCTAACCGACAGTTTTTTGATCATGGCCATAGCCATATTGCTTAGTGGAGCGATGATGATTTTTATGGCAGACTATGTGGCCGAGTTTCTTAAAAAGAATCGCATGTATGAAGTGCTGGGGCTATTTATCTTGTTCATTGTTGGAATCATGCTTTTGGGAGAAGGAGGGCATCTCGCGCATCTCACCTTCTTTGATTACCACGTAGAACCAATGGCAAAGACGACATTCTATTTTACGATTGTTGTGCTGGTAGCGATCGATATTGTGCAAGGCCGTTACCGCCGCAAACTACTTGCCCAACAACAGTTAGAGTTGCACGGAAAAGTGTAGGCTTGCGCCGGATGGGCGAATCGCACCCATCTTAAGTGGTTTGCCCAGCGAAGCTGGCAAACCTATGATCTCGTACCATCAAGGGCCTGGCAGGGTCCTGCGAGGGATGCCAGCCAGGCCCTTCGATGATGTTTTGAAACGAAGGTACGCGGGAGAGAGAAAAACCTGTTTCAAAACGGAACTACGATCAACTTGTTATTGCCCGTGAAGGGTACTTTAGGCGTCATACACAAACGCTCTCTGACGAGATTTAGATCTCTGGCAGTTGACCCGTATGGGGTGAGTTGTCGGTGTTGCCGATTTGCATGCCGCTGGATCTGCCAGTGCAATATGCATTTGGCGTGCCGAAGTTATGCTACCATTTCACAGAATTTGCAAATGACGCTAGTGAACTTGCTGAAAGAAGAATCTGGCTAGTATTTTCCCACCTGGATTCTCGACGCCTGGATACTCGATGGCTGTGTACGAATTACATACCCGATGTAGCGTGGGTCGGACCATCAAGATTCTGCAACAAGCTTGCTAGCATGGCCCTAAATACGGGACACACATCAGCAAATTCTTGATCCTCAGCCTGGCAAAGCAGCAGGTAATTTGCATCGGCCGTTGAAAATCCCCGCAACCAGCAAGTATTTGTGAGATCCAGGTAGAAAAAGCGGACATCGTAGCCTTCCACAAGTAAGCCTTCGATATTTTCACTACCGCTGGGTTCAACTTCGATGTTCTCGTATTCTATGCGCAAGGCACTCAGGGCTTCGTCAAAAAGTGCTTCTAATTCTGTATCAGGTTGAAGCTGGCTAAGCTGCCAGAATGCCGTGTGGGGACTGGAGACTACCACCTGGCCGCCCTGCCCGGTCTCATCGCTGTCATTGGCTTCGTGTTCTACCGACCAATTGTCAGGATATTGGAAATAGAGACCAAGTTCTTTGAATACGCCAGGCATGTCGTTTGAGTCCATGGATAAAGGGCTAGCACCCCCAATCTAGCAAATCGAGCTTTTTTCACAATTGCCGGGCTGCTAGTATCCGGGCACTGGCTCCCCTGGAATCTCAAGAATATTCTCTATGTTCAATGGGTCTTGTCTTAACGCGCTCATGTGCTGGCTGCTGACGGTAGTCTTCGTGGGAGGGTGTGCACTCGGTAAGCAGAAGATTGTTCCCGATTCGATTGCCAAATGCCGTGAACTGTCGCGTGATGGAGTGGCCGCAATGGAGCGATCGGATTGGCAGAATGCTTGCAGCCTACTCGAAGAAGCAGTGGACACAAGTCAGACCGACATTGATGCCCGTCGCCACCTGGCTGAAGCCTTGTGGAACACGGGTGCCCAGCGCGAAGCGGTGGTGCAATTGGAGGCGGCAGTAAAATTGGATCCACGTCATGCGCCCACCGTGGTGCGAGCGGGAGAAATGCTTTTGGGTATCGGCGCTGCAGATCGTGCCCTGCAACGTGCAGAAGATGCTGTTGCCCTGGATCCTACGCTGGCTGCTGCTTGGGCACTGCGGGGACGCGTCTTTCGTTTCCATGGGAACGAAGAGCGTGCCCTGGCGGATATGCAACAAGCTCTACGCTATGCGCCCCACATGACCGAGGTGCTGCAGGAAGTTGCTGAAGTTCAATATGCGTTAGATCGCCCCCAGCGAAGCTTAACAACCCTGCATCATTTGCTCGACATCTATCCCCCAGGAGAAGAACCGCAACAAGCATTGTGGCTGGAAGGTCTGGTTTACGGTGCGCTGGGACGCCACCAGGATGCGGTCGATAGTCTGGTTGCAGCAAGTCGACGGGCAGCTCCGCGAGCTGATCTACTCTATCAATTGGCCCTTGCTGAAAGAGCTTCAGGCCAGCCTATTGCAGCTGCCAATACGGTTCGGCAGGCACTTGCCCTTGATGCCAGCCATAAATCGAGCCACGTGCTGTTGGCTCAGTTGCGAGGTGGCGGTCTGCCGGAACAAAGTGATGTAATTCGTCGCTGAACGGTGTGCAATTCCAGTGGACCCTGGCCGGATGTTTTTCGTTAGTTTCAAGCTGTAACTGCCATTGGCTGTGCCCGTGCTTGGTGGGCTGTGCTCAGCATCTCCCCTGTGGCATCGATTGCAGGACTCAGAGGCATGCCAGGGAAATGACAGGAAACGCTTCGCCGAGAAATAGGTGATAATCGTCACATTCCTCATAACTACAACCGCAACCGAAAATAGTACTCCTGGGCCTTGTGAATAAGCTATGTTTTACCAGGCGTCTGATCTGTTTATGCAGCAGCTGATCTGTTTGCGCAGCAGCATATCTGCTGATACAGCAGCGTCCCCCCTTTGATACCTTGCCTGACCAGGAGCTTAGTCGATGCCTACCACAGCAACCCCCGCCCTACCCGAATTTGTCGACCGTCGCCAACCAGTTTCGGTCCCTGCTGATACTCTGGGAAAGAGTCAGGGTCGTGAGCGTCGCCAGTTTACAAATAGTCATGATTTGTTGTCGCCCGAGGCATCTGAACTAGCAGTTGCGATTGACCGGTACAAAATGCAACATCGTAGACGGTTTATCAATTTTGAAGAGATGTTGACGATTTTTAAATCGCTCGGATATCAAAAAAAATAGAATAAACTCTTTGCATACGGACTCGAGCCATCCGGATCTGCTGCCTATCCGGACCAAGATTTTACTCGGCGCGTAAGAGAGCTATGCGCAGTTCTCTTCCGGTAACGAAGCCTACCGTTTTGCCTTCGGAATTGACGACATGCCCCAAGGCGTCTTCTGTTTGGCTGAGCTGTCGTAAGGCAGACAGCCAGGACTGCTCTTCTTGCAAGACAACCATGGCTCTTGGTTCTGGAAGTTGAGAAGAATCGTCCAGATACAAATCCATCATGCGCAAATAGCCAACCAAGCGCCGGTTGTTGCGAGTGTCTTCTAGTGGAAGCAGGGTGCGCTTGTGCCTCTGAGCAATCCGTTTCACATCTCCTTTGCTCATGGTGGTTGTAGCACGCATAACTCTTCCTGCTGGTGTCGCAAAGTCCTTAACGGGTAGGCCGGCTACGGCAAGCATCGATTGAGCAAGCGTCTGCTGTGCTGGTCGCAGAATTCCAGCCTCGTGGCCTTCAATTAAGAGTTCGGCGAGTTCCCTGCGAGGCAGCTTTAAGCGGAGTTCTTGAGGTGATTTTCCGGATAGAAATTGCAGGATGCGACTGAAGCCCCACAAAACCAGAGTCAGGGGAGCAAACAGACACGTGCAGAGAAGAAGCATTGGAGCACAACGCTTGAGCAACCGATTGGGTGCTTCGAAAAACATGTTTTTCGGAAGGAGTTCGCCTAGCAGGAAGATAACAGGCGCTATGACAATAGGTCCTACAATAGCGACGGTGGTCCCGCCGTGGGGATACATCTGTTGAGAGGCCATAACGACAGCGAGAGAAGTAAGGTAATTCGCCAGGTTATTTCCTACCAGAGTCGTTGCTACAAAAAGTGAGGGTTGATGCGACAACCACAAGAGGGCACGTGACATCCAGCTGCCGGCTAATGCTTCAATGGCGAGACGCACCCGTGTGACTCGATAGAAACCTGTCTCGGAGCCACTATAAAATGCGCTTAGTAGCACCCCTATTGCGAGGAGTAGCAACGAGACAATCATGCTTCCTCCTGCCCGGCGTTCAGAAGACGTAACTCGACAATAATACTGCCGAATTCATCGGCCTCAATGACATGGAAACGGAAGTTTTCCCAAACAACTTCATCACCCACAACAGGTAGTCGGCCAAGTGATTCCTGTACAATTCCGGCAACTGTTGTGCTTTTGGTTGCAGGCAGAGCAACATTGAATTGTCGACTCAGCCGTCTCAGGGTTGTCATGCTTGTGGCTTGCCAAAGCCCTTCTTCGACCGCACTAATGGATGAGGTTTGTAGCAAGCGTGCGCTGCGGCTAGTCTGGTCCTCAAAAATATCTTCAAGCAAATCTTCTAGAGTAACGATTCCAATCGTTTCTCCAAATTCATTGACAATCGCAGCGACTTCTCGTTGTTGGTTTTGTAGTTCGTCAAAAACGGTTGCTACGGTGGCACTCCAGGGTACATAGACGACTGGTTGGGCAAATGCTTCCAGGTGATGGCTTGGTATGCTGGATAGGTGACGTAAGCTGATCGCTGCAATAATCTCATCGCTATCGGGTTCAGTAACTAACAGATATCCGCTACGTGTTGGCTGCCCCCCCAGGTCGGCTAAGCTTACGGGTGGGCTAAACGATTGATACTGTTTGCGAGGACGCATCAATTCCTCTGCCCGGAGATCGGAGAGCAAAACTATGTTATGGAGTGCGGAACGTTCTTGCGCCGCGATTTCCTCATCAGGTGTTGAAACGGTAATTGCTTGTTCGAGATCGCTCAATTCGAGATAGGGTTCAACCTCGAAATTCGGAAAGAGCAATCGCTTAACAGCTAAATTAATGGTTGCAAAAATAGGCGAGATGGGATCAAACAAACGAACTGTTATAGCCAAGGGCATAGCAAGCCAGCGGGTCATCTTGCGTGGCAGCAGCACACCTACGGTCTTTGGAATCATTTCGCTGCAAAGGATCATGGCTAGCAATGAGCCAAAAGCGACCAGCCCCGCTTCGGTTCGCCGTTGCTGCTGTTCTAATTGAATACTAATGACGGAAGCGAACGCAAAATAAACAATATTGAGGATTAGATTCCAGAACAGGATGGCCATTAGCAGCCGATCTGGTCGGGTGAGTAAACTAAGTGCTATTTGCTGTGAAGGGCTGCCTTGCTTCAGCGCCCGACGATCATCAGATTTCAGAGAAAAAAGAGCCGCTTCACTACACGAAAAAAAAGCCGACCCTGCAATGAGCATAGTCATTGCAGCGAGTATCGCACCAAATTCATGCAATAGAATCACAACGATACTTTCTTCAAAAAGCGGATCAGATACGAACTAAGCTTCGCCTATTGTGCGGCCAGTGGCCACGTCAAATTCGTCAATTGCTGGGATCAATAATGCGACTGTAGAAAATCCATAGGTCAGAACAACGACCAGAAAGGCACCGCCAAACTGCTGGTCAATAAAGCTGGTTATCACATAAAAGGTCGACACAGGTGCTATTCCACAGGCGAGTCCTATGGCACGTGATGGATTTCGTAGTCCCAAGGCCATGTAGAGGGCAATGCTTCCTCCCAGCATGAATGCAGAAAATGCCTGCAATTGATAAAAGAAGGAGGACTGGACGGCCATCATCATGCGCATGCAAACTGCGATACCCAACAATAAGAAGAGCACAGTACCGAGGCTTACTCCAACTGCTTTTCGAGATTCGGCATAAGTCATACCGACATGCACACCGACCATAGCTACAAATATGTTTAGAACCAAAGTTGAGATGCAAAGGAAGACTAAATTTTCGGTGCTAAGCAAGTGGTGGTACCACAGCACTCCACAGAGGCAGAGTGGGAGAAGGATCATTTCTTTGGAGTTAAAAAAAATCCCGCCCAACTTGCCATAGATAATTTCTTTTGGGGTCAGGTCAGTAACCAAAAGAAGATCGAGGGCCCGTAAATCACGTTCGTTGGTTAATGAGGTGACAGCCAGTGCATTGACCAGTATCAATCCCAACACGATGAGTGGGATAACTGGCTTGGCGGCTGAATGAACGAGTTCGTTGGGGGCGGACGTGGCATAGGTGTTGTCGCTAAGTTGTGTGAATAATCCGGCAGCGCAAATGGAAAAAATAACCAGATAGCCAAGTCTTACAACGATTATTTTTTTGCCGTAGGCCCAGGTGCATATCTCACGCCATAGAATTGGATTGTCCCATACGGTTCGAGAATGGACAGTTTCCGTCGAGGTCGTAGGAGCAGGGAGATCGAGACTTGGAGGCTGCTGACGCTCAGCGGCTTGTGTAGGATTCCAGATCCGAACGCGTAGCATTGCCCACGCATTAAGTAATAGTGAAAAAACGATCGAAACAAGGAGAAACAGCCCTACAGGTCCACCGCACCATTCCAGCGATTCAGCATTGGAATCTATGGGGTGCATTGCAGCAAAGATAGCGCGCATCGGCGAAAAAGCGATTGCTAAATGTTCTGCGGATATTCCGAACCAGGCTTCTCCCAATCGGCTGCTACGCACGATTTCGCCGCCCAATAGCCATAGCACGAGAAGGAGAGCAGTGAGAGCTAAGGACTGAAAAGTTCTTTCTCTCCAAAGAGCAATTGTTGATCCCAGACTTCCAGCTGCAATAGCTGCAGCCAGCGTGACTCCCAAGACACGAAGAACTTGCAAATAAGAGATTCCACCCAGCAAGGTAAAGGCCATGAACAAAGGGATAGCGGCAAAAATCATAACCAGCACGCTGAGCATGCTTGCCGATAATTTACCGAGCACAAGTTCGGCATTTGACAGATTGGTCATCAGGAGCAGGTCCAGCGTACGGCGATCTTTTTCTTGCGCTACCGAAGCTGCCGTTAGAAGGGCCGAAAAGGAGACAGCCATGGCCAACTGTAGCGGTGCAATGAGAGAAAAGACAATCGATCCAAAGCGAGCCAATCCACCCAACCCATGGACTTGTTGTGAGAAAACTAGCCATGTCGTAAAGGCCAGCCCAAATAGCGCAGCCACGTACCCACCACGCATTAAGTAGAGGCGTATACTACGCGGGAAAGTCGTAAGTTCGCGGCTGAAAACTGGCCCGATTAGCAATCTGGGTTCCTTGGGCTATTCGGGAGGTTCACAGGAGAGGCTCACAGCTTAGGGTTACAGTTCACGTACTATTCCCACTATAAGCTGTCTTTTCCAGAGAGTCGAGCGGAGGCCCTGCAGTAGACCAACTTTGGGAATGTGTATAACATTCCTCCAAGGGCCAGCACACATTTCTGGAAGAAACTGTGTGGGTGATACCGTGCAGGATCAGTGTAAATCGCTTAAAATGCCGCCTTGCCCAAATTTGATCCGGCGAGTAATCCAAATTGCCCCTGCGGGGCGGGGGGATACTTACTGAGAATCATTTTACAATTGAGAAACATTTTTTAGTTTTTTACCACTTTGGTTTTTTACTGCGATTTTTCGGGGACTCAGGCTCAGAGGATTTCTGGGCAGATCAGATGTTGAGTAATCCCGGAATTTTTTAACTTTGAGGAAACACATGACTTCAAGTATTACGAGTTGGATTAACTTGCGAGGCTGCTGCTTGTTGGGGCTAGCGATTGCCATCTCTATTACCATGTCGTGCCCAGTGCAATCACAAACACCCAATGCGGGATCGGATGAAGCAGAGAATGCACAATCAGTGCTTACTCCGCAATATCTTATTGGCGATGCGGTTTCACTGTCGAACAAAAGCTATCCTGAAATTGAAGGGGCGATAAAATACTTTCGAAATAGGGACGGCAAAGGTGCGATGGAATACTTAAAGCGTGCTAAGAAAAAGTATCCCAAATTGCCACCTGTCAATCTCATGATGGCAAAAATGCAAACGTTGACGCGCAATAATCAAGCTGTGCGTTTGTTGCTTGAACGCACAGTGATCGAGTCGCCAGACGATCCAGAAACCTATCTAATAGTCGCTGATCAGGCTTATCGTGCTAATCGTACGATTGAGGCAGAAGCTTTGTTTTTAATGGCGGAACCTAAGGTCAAGAATTTTACCGAAAATGCCAAACGTAAACGAAACTTTGAGATTCGCTTGTTGGCAGGAATGGCAGCTGTTGCAGAACGCAGAGCTCAATGGGACAAGTCTTATCAATTATTGACCAAGATGGTAGAGGCTGACCCGGACAATGCCGTTTCTCATGCACGTCTTGGGTTGACTCTCTACCGTATTGAGAAGCCAAAAGAAGCCTTGAAGGAATTTACAAAAGCACGTGAGCTCAACCCGGACATGCCGCATCCTTATGTGTCTGTCGCGCAGTTATTCTCTCAGGAAGGAGACACAGAAAAAGCACGAAAGGCTTTCGAACGCGCCTATTCTGAGGAAAAAGGGAACGAAAAAACAGCACAAGCATTTGCCGAATGGCTGATATTGCAAAATCAGTTGGATGAGGCACAAAAAGTGGCGAAAACCTTACGAGAAAACGCACCAGGTTCGGTCAGCGCATTGCTCTTGGATGGGATTGTGGCGCATATGCAAGGAGATTCGGAGCGTGCTGAAAATGCCTTGCAAAAAGTGCTCAGTTTGGAACCGCGGCATGCCCAAGCTTCGGACTTGCTGGCCTTGCTGTTGATTCAACGCGACAATGTCAAGAGTAAAGAGCGTGCCTTGAGCTACGCGGAGCTTAATGCAGAAAGGTTTCCGAACAACGCACAAGCGAATATTACAAAAGCCTGGGTGCAGTATAAGTTAGGTAATAAAGCTGAGGCCCAGAAATCACTGGAACAGGGTTCTCGCTCCGGACAAATGAGGGCGGATTCTATGTATTTGATTGCTGAAATTATGGTTGCCGAAGGTCAAAAGCAAAAAGCCATAGCAGCACTCCAGCAGGGAACCGCACAAAGGAGCGGACTCTTTGTTTTTCGTAGAGAAGCTCAAGCACTTTTAGAAAAACTAAAAAGCGAAGCGGATAGTTCGAGTGAGTTGGGCAATTAGCGCAGCTGTGATGTTGGGCATACTTCGAAAGTGGCGAGTATGACCCAGGCAAAGGAGTAACAAAGTGCTCATTCGTACGGCTGTGCCCTTCTCGTGTTTATTAGCTCTGCGACAGCGCATAAAAAGATCATGGCAAGTCGATCCGTCGAAGTGTCTGGTCAAATTGGACTTTAGGAATTGCGATCTCAATGCCCAATTCAAGGAAGATACGGGAATGATCGCACTTCCAAAAGATCCAATTTAACAATGACTTTCGACAGCGCATAAAAAGATCATGGCAAGTCGATCCGTCGAAGTGTCTGGTCAAATTGGACTTTAGGAATTGCGATCTCAATGCCCAATTCAAGGAAGATACGGGAATGATCGCACTTCCAAAAGATCCAATTTAACAATGACTTTCGACAGCGCATAAAAAGATCATGGCAAGTCGATCCGTCGTCTTGCCATGATCTCTATCCTGAAGCGAAACACATACGTGTTTCACCCTCCCGTTACCTTTGTATCCTTTATATCGGCCGAGCCATGAGGTGCGCTGTAGTCCAATTCTTACGGTCGTAAGAACATCTCCAAAAAAACTACTTTGGAAAAGAAAGCAGGCAGATTTCCTGGCGGAAATCTGCCCACTCTCAGCCAACTTCTTCGTGACAGGCCACACTCCCCAGTAGGACTGTCAACGAGGATGCTGGTACAGACGGCTTGGCTGCCCTTGTGAAGAATAGGGCAATGTTCGGTAGGGGTGTCTTGGGTTAAGTTGTTAGGGTTGGGTAAAATAGCCTTGCTGGGCGTTTCCTAGGGACCGGAGCAACTTTCCGGGGAGGATTGTTTGAGGATCGATCAGTACTTTAGTCACCCGGCAGGTTTCCATCGAGTGTTGGTAACTCTCCTGGCTCGAACAACTCATTGCCCTCGACTGGGATACTTCCCAGGATGGCCAGTTCGTGGACCTCAACATTGGGTGGCGGTAGTATTTCGACGTAGCGTTCAATTCCATGCATCGGAGCACAGCAGCTTGCCTGTCCGTTTCCACAACAACACCCCGAACGACCGCGATGCCCTAAATGTCCGTGACCACAACGCCACATCGAATGACCAATACGCAGGAGTGTGCACCCGCATCGAAAACCATAAACGTGGTCACGCCAGCAATAATGGCATGGGCCATAGATACCGCAGTATCCAGGATAGAGTGGATGGCACCATTTGCAGGCAGGAGAGGTCGTGCAACTTGTTTTGCAGGGGCTCCACAAGCCATATCTAGAGGAGGTTGGATGACGAGGAACGAAATAGTCTTGGTTGACATTCCAATTGCATCCACACCCATCGGCGGAAGGAACGATCGATCCGTAAGTTTGCCAGAATAACCGAGCTTCCGCAGTGCTTGCCCAGGTCAGGACTACCACGAGTACGAGTAGTCCTGGCGCACGTGTTCGAGCAATGGGTATGTTCCGTTCTGGTTGCATCGTGATTCCCTTGTCACGCTTATTAATTTGAATCAGTTGACACAGTTGTGCCATTAACGAAACATGGGTTACGCTTACGCGTTGAGCAAATGCAACAACGATCCTCTGATGGATGAATAACGAAGTTGTGACTGAAAACCTAGTGGTTCTACCGTTGGTAACGGTTATGCAGGGCATCCAGACCTCGTATGGGGTCGTCTGGGCGCTTGCGCTGCTGTTGGGCATTTTCTTCGTAAGAGGTTGCCTGCGGCTACAAGGTACGACCCTGACAGCTCCCTGCCTGTGGGCTCTTGCTGCAATCGTTGCTTTGGCCTGTGTGCCAGCTTTGGATTGTTACGTAGAGCCTGCAATGCCCCCTATCAACAGGTCTGCGCTGCAGTTTGCAGCAGTAGCTCTGACTTTTTGCCCAATCATGGCAGTCTTAGGAGCAAAACGACCGCAACATCGCGGGTGGCAATGGGTTGTGTTCAGCCTTTGGATTGTGATCGTCTGGCCAGCTGCACAGGCCGTGATTTTGCCGCAGGGTTTGTATGTGGAGTTATTTATTGCCTGGAAGTTATTTCTGGCGGGGCTCATAAGCATTGGATTAATGAATTATCTACCCACGCGCTTTGCCAGTGCAGCCTTATTGACAGCCTTGGGACAAATCGTATTGCTGGACGATTATTTAGGCAACTTTGCAAATATAGATTCGCAGTGGACATTGGCTGTCGGCCTGGGCTGCTTTACTTGTGCTGCGATCCTTGCAAGTCGTCCCGATTTATCGGCAAAAA
>CAWWCC010000054.1:0-15131 GCA_963935315.1 uncultured Planctomycetaceae bacterium
TAGGAGTCCGTCTCGTGGGCTCGGAGATGTGTATAAGAGACAGGAGTAGCAGTTGACTCTCAAGAGCTGGCAGTTGACACAACCAACCAGAAGACACAGACTTCGAAACTCGATCCGGTCGGCAAGTCCACTGCCTTTGTGGCGCAGCGTCCCATGCGCTGCCATCGCATCATTCCATTTCCGGCTGGTTGCAGTCTGAGGCAGTTGCAAAGAACGGATAGAAGCTGGTGTTCGGACAGATGCCGACTATCTCGTCGCCCCGCCAAGTGAT
Source organism: uncultured Planctomycetaceae bacterium (assembly GCA_963935315.1). Classification (GTDB taxonomy): domain Bacteria; phylum Planctomycetota; class Planctomycetia; order Pirellulales; family Lacipirellulaceae; genus Bythopirellula. The sequence goes on from CAWWCC010000054.1 coordinate 272, forward strand.
GTTATATTTAGTGCCATCGACTTTTTCGCGCGTTTTGGTGATGGGCAAGTCGTAAACTAGCTCAATATTTGCTGGCAACGAATCCTGTCTGACTCTCAAAAATCTACCTTCCCAATCTAGTGGAGCCTGTTGCCCGTTCACTGTTAGCTGGATGGAATCTTCTGGAACCCAGTCAGGTACTCTTAGGAGCACGTGCTTCTTGATTTTGACGTCGATCGAAACATGCGCTCTATCTTTTCTCACACTACTCAATCGAAGAGAATCGCTTTCGTAGTCGAGATGGAAGTTAATGCGAAGCTCCCCTTCGTCCTCGACGACGATGTGTTGATAAACGTCGACGAGCACGCTCAACACAGTGGATGTCACATCGGTTACGCAAAGTTTGCCGCCATGGGCGCGACCATAGATGCCACCCAACGCCCCGATAATCATCTGGTCCACATGCTCCGGGTAATCCAGGAATGCAAAGTGTTTATCGGGCAGCACCATCGTGCCCGGCGTACGGTCCGCTCGCTTGGGCTTGAGGGATGGTGTTTCAGTAATTTGCGACGGCAAGATTCGCGACAGCACTAGCCGCTGTACGTCGTCCAGGCATTCCGAATAACCTTGGTGAATTCCAAGCCATAGCGCAATTTGGACAACGTCGGCTGCCGAGGAAGTATCGCCGCCGTGGTCTCGATGCAAGTCATGGGTCGTGAATCCCGATTGTTTTACGATGCGCGGGATTGCTTTCTGATAGGTTTTGGCAACGGCGTCGACATACTCGTGCTTTCCGGTGACCAGTCCGAAATACAGTAGCCCCCGCAACGTTCCCATGTACGAATGATTGTGGCCCGCCAAATTTTCTCCGCTGTAAAAATCCCCGTCTGGCCGAGTGGAATGCTCGAGATGAAATTTTGCAAAGCGACCGGCCATCTCCAGGGCAAGGTCGTCACCTGTTAGTTGGTGCATCCAGAGTAAAGGTTCTATCAATCGACCTTCAGATCCTTGCAGGTTAGGGGACCAACCCCAAAACACTTTGGTGCAGCCTTCTTCCTGATACCGTTTTATCTGTGGGATGTCCCAAACGGTGGAGCGCGCTTGCCATTGACCCTCAGGGAGTAGCAAACGATCCAGCGCGACAATCATGCGCAGGGCCCGCTCACGCGCCCAGTCGTCGTTTTTGAATTTCGCCAATGCGTGTAGAGCGCCTAGCTGCTCTCGCAATGAATGAAAGCACATCAGATCTCCCTCCTCATAGGGAAACCTATCTAGCGGCCGGAGAAACAGATCGTCCGAATTGTCGCAATACGCGCGCACGTTTCGCAGCATGGCCTCTTGAATAGGCTGCGGCGCAGCGATTCCCGTCGCATCTTCCAAGCGATACATGGCGTCAATCCAGCGGCCAATATTATGAGACATGAAAAACGTTTGCCGCTCAGCTTTCTGGTCGGGCGTGACGAGAATAAGAAAACTGGGAAGGTAGTCATATTCTGGGTGCAACATGTTGATGAGATTCTGGCCGGCGAGCTCCATGCGTTTCTTAAGATTGACGCGCGTTTGCTCGTGCGCTTCGATTGCTGGAGATTCTTCCACTCTGATTTCTTTCGTCCAGCTGGGATAATAAGGAAGGAGCTCCTCGTTTGGTTGAATTCCAACCACCTCATCACCTCGCCAGACGAGATGATATTCGGTGCCAGCAATCGTTTCTGCTTCTTCCGAAATTGGCAATGCATATCGGATGGTAACCTCCGCCGGGAAGTTGTTGCTCGCAAAGAAAAGGAAGTTGCCCTGCCATTCTGGTTCAACCGGCTTTCCAAGCATCTCAATTTCTACGGATTCATGCGGGACCCAACCAGGTATTCGCACAAAGAGGTTGGTTGATTCTTTCAGCGAGATATTCAGGTGTGCTTTCTTGTTGCGCACCGAGGTGATTTCGATCTCGTTGTCGGTGTAATTAAAATGAAAGAGAACGCGCAAACCGTTTTCTTCGCGTATAACGATGTGCTGGTAGATGTCGATCAACGTGTGAATAATGGCGGCCGTAACGTCCTGGGTAACCGTCTTCCATCCGTGCGGGCGAGGATGGCACCCGCCGTATCCACCTATGATGCGCTCGTTTAACTGACGGAAGGCATCTGCGGTAGCCACGATTTGTTTGTCCGGACGCGAAGTAAGATCGAACACGGGACCCGTTTTGCCATCGTTGCGAGGTATTATCGGTGGAGCGGTGATGACCTGCGAGGGCAACAGTCGGGCACGCACAATTCGCTCCACGTCATCCAGCAAGTCCAACTGCCCGTGACGTGTTGCTAGCCAGAGCGCCAGTTGGGCGATATCTCCACTGGAGGCATCCTCTCCATTTTGCGTTTCGACCTCGTGTGAAGTGAATCCTGTTTTTTTGATTAGCTTGTTGGTAACTCCATTTCGATAGGTTCTCAGCACTCGGTCAATGTATCGCTGCTGCTTGGAGATTTCGCCGTATAGCAAGAGGCCACGAAGTGTTCCGAGATAAGAATGTGTATGTCCCTTTTCAAGCGGAATTCTCCCGTCCTCTGCCGTCACATTGTCGATATGGGACTCCGCATACCGCTTGGCAAGCCTCAGTGCATCGGGATTGCCGGTAATCTCGTAATTCCAAATCAGGGCCTCGATAAATCGGCCCGAGAGGACATGATCCGGATGATTGTGGGGCGTTTTACCGGCCAGCAAAGACGCAATCATCTGCACTGACTTGTCTCTGGCCCACGCTGATTCACGACGCAGAATCAGGCCGTTGAGGGTGAGCAGGTGTTCGCGATAGGAGTGTTGATCCAGAAGCGGGTCAGGGCGGTCTGGATGCATCATCACATGAAGCTCGTTGTCGAAGAACCGCTTGGTGGATGCCAGCAAAGAATCCTCGATCTCCTGAGGAATTTCATAGTCGGTCGCTCCTTCCAGCCGCAGCAGGGCATCCCACCAGCGCCCGATATCATGCCGGGGAATACAACCATCGTAGGAACCAATAAGCTCGCCTTCCTTCAGGACCAGATTGATCGCACGGCGTGGATAATAGTTGTTGTCAGGGTCCAGGCAATTAATAAGGTTCTGTGCAGCCAGATGCATGGAGGCTTTCAGGTCCACACGTGTCGTCATGCCAACGTGGCCGACTGTGGGTGGAGGTGTGCGATAAATGCTTGCAGGGTGAACGTTGGACCGCTCTCCGGCCGATGCAGAACCTGTTTTCGCAGCTACCGTCCAGTAGACTCCATATCGCTCCCCGTGAACGCGGTAGAGCGGCGCAAACGTGATGTCGCTCGTCTGCCCAGAGGTTTTCCAGGTTAGTTGTTGGTTCGGAGAAGGTTTTAACAAGTCGCTCACCTCGCTAGATTCTGAAACAAGCACTGGAACGCTTGGCGGTTGGTGCTCGTGAGGTTGCTCACGCCCGTCGATCATGTCTTCGGTCATGCCTGACGCACCCAGCTGGCCCGCGAGTACCACGGGCCCCGCGAGAAACGCCATCAAGGAATCATCATCTGGCATGGGCCACGCGTGCAGCGGCAGGGGAAACTCCACCTCGATGGTGTCTCCATCCTTCCAAATTCTTTGCAGCGAGTGAAAAGACCCTGGTTCCACAGGCAATTCCTGTGCGACACCGTTCAAGCTCAACTTGCCACCTTCAGTCGCCCAGCCAGGATATCGAATTAAAAAATCGAATTCGATTGGTTCTTCTAGATGGAACGTAAAGCGGATCCGCGGCGACTCCGGAAATTCTGTTTCCTGAACGAGTGTCAGTCCTTTCTCGGGCCAGGACAACTCCGAGGCAACAAACTGCGTGGCGTACAGGCTAGAGTCATCGTGGAAATAGATGCTATCGGCCAGCGACGCATACGACTCGTTGAGTGTTCCCGTGCAGCATAGAAAAATATGACTGGGATACGACTTCCAGTAGCCCGACTCGAGTGGCAGATACCACATCGTCGCGCCAGACGTGGGATGTTGAGCGGCCAGGATATGCCCATAGAGGGTTTGCTCGTAGTAATCCATCAGTCGGGCGCGCGGCTGCCACTGAAACATCTGACGCGTCAGCTTCAACATGTTGTGTGCGACACACGATTCGGCAGTGCTAGTACCTAACTCTCCTGCTAATTTGTTAGGGTATCCCCAGTGCTCTTTGTTGGTCGAATTCCCCGTCACGTACGACCGCGTTTGTATGACAGAATCCCAAAAGAACTCGGCAATCTGGCGATACTGCTCGTCTCCCAGCAGTTCGTAGGCACGTGCGGCGCCAAGAATCTTCGGCACGGTTGAGTTTCCGTGGAGATGCAGCAAGATGGAGTCGTCTCGCTGGGCAAGCGGATCGATGATCCGCCGGTGCTCAAATCGCTTCGCGGCGCGTAGAAAAACTTTCTCGCCCGTGTCGGCATAAAGATCCAACAATATCTCGACCATTCCTCCGTGCTCGATGTTGAGGAACTCTTGCATGTGTTCCTCTTGGAGCCTGGTCGAACGCTGGTCTGTCCAGCGGGCCATGGCAAAAAGCATCTGTCGCGCAAGTCGGTTGTGGCAAAGCTTGTGAGCATCGTAAAGTCCTCGCATGATCTTGTGCACCGTGTAGTACGGCACACTGGAAATCCCCTGGCGATTGGGCTCGCCCGCTTCAGCGTAGTCGAAAGCGGATTCGGGATAGGCACACAAATAACCACTTTCGCCGAGCGCTCGCTGGCACTCGGCAAGACCCGCCACGACCGTTTCTACGCGCTGTTTGAATCTGGCATCTCCGGTGACAGCATAGAGTTGGGAGCAGATCGAGAGATAGTGTCCTGCGAACGCACCTCGCAAAACGTGCCCCTCAGATTCCCAACCGCCGAGCGACTCGGCTGTGGTGGGAAGTTGGGCGTTTGTGCGAAACAGATGCAAAACTCGCTGCGGATCAATGGCCAAGATCCAGCGGGCGGATCGTTGCTGGATCTGTTGATGCAACCCCTCGCGCAGCCGCACGTCAGAGAGCGGAAATGCCTCGACCGGCTGAGGCGCATTGGCTCCGACCGAGGCTAAACAACAGAATTGCAGAACGAAGCAGAGATAAAATAGAACAGAACGTAACGGTGCGAAATAAATCATCTTGCTTAATAGTATACCCAATTGCCTATGTCTCAGCATTCGTCATTTCTCCAAATTAAAATCGTAGACCACTTTGTCCGGCGAAATATCACAGGTGAGTGCAGAGTCACGTCGGTCGCTGTAGCGTGCTGGCAAATACTGCTCGTTGATTGGTACAATTGGAGTTTCTGGACCACCAACGTGCTTTTCACCAATCTTTTCAAGGCCTTCGATCACCACCTTTTTCGGCCCGGGTACCACATCCACACGATAGCGCCCCCCCTGAACTACCGTTTCGGCGGCTGGACCGCGACCGTCGGCTGGGATCAAGGCAATGAATCCTTGTTGAACAGGTTGTCCGTCGTACCGGACCTGGCCGCTAATCTCTATCAGTCCATCGTTACCGCCACAGCCCACAATCAGCAGACACGCCAGCGCCAGCAGGCCGCTAACCTCCGAGTACACATCCATCTTTCCATCCATTTTAACCTCACTGTCCAGCATAGGCTGATATCGCTACCGGCCATCCTTTTACTGCTCGGAAATGTTGGCCCCGGGCTCGTCGCCTGCCATAGAACTCAGTGCTTGCCAAAGAATTAAGTCAATCGAATCGCTCACGAAGTGGGTGGAGGCATCTGCAACGAGAACATTCACGCCACCGGGATGATTACTCCGCGCGGACGCGGTATTCTCACCGATGCTGTGTGAATTAAAACACGGGGCAGGGTTGTCTAAGTAGTCTGGGTCGCACACCATGCGATCGACCCCAGTATTGGGTGAGTTTCTGGTCATAAACTGTGCTGAACAAAAGTCGTCATTAAAAATGTCCCCCCGGAAGTCGAAAAGCGTGTCTTCGGCGGCCTGCAAACTTTCTGACATCAACAATGTGTTAGAAAGCCCATCGGTGATTTGACGGAAGGCGTATTGGCGTTCTTGAGACGTTGGAGAATCAACCCGTGCCCAGGGAGACTGCAGAAATTCAGGAGTCACGTCAACACTTTGGAGAAAGGTAGTATTTCCCCAATTCAGTACGTAATTTCCACGCGAACGCTGATGATTGGCTTCAATCCACATGCCAACGCGGTCACTGGGGCAAAAATAGACGGGCAGCTGCACTACGATCAGTGGCTCGTTGATAGCCTGGTTCCAGTAGGGTACGCTCCAATCGTATTGCTCGTATAAAGTCTGCTGCTCGATGTAGGGCCAAAGGAATGGTGGATAGCCGTGGCGCATGCGAGCACCGTATTTATCGAAATAACTCAGTTGCCCAGGGGGGAGCGTTTCATAGGTGCCATGATAGTTTTGTATGGCCAATCCCCATTGCTTGAGATGGTTTGTGCATTGCGCGCGTCGCGCAGCTTCGCGGGCCGCTTGCACGGCCGGAAGCAGCAGTGCGACCAGCACGCCGATGATGGCAATCACCACTAGCAGTTCGACTAATGTAAATCCACGTCGTGTCATGCGCCCTGATCTCTGCGTTCCATATTCGGAGAGTGTCACAAACAATCTCCGAGTGCCTCTCGAAAGGCCGCCATTCTAAACGCCAAACTACCGAACGACCAACCCAAGGGGTCACCTTCCTAGAGCAGTTCCCCTAAAAGCTGAGCCACAAAGAACACTGAGAAGAATATCTCATCTAGCACTTTCTCTGACATCTCTGTGCACTCTGTGGCTACATAAAAAAGGTTTTGCTCTACTGAAGGGCATCATTTCAGCAGCAAGAAAAAAGGGGGCCCCAGGCCCCCCCTTGAATCCTAACGCCGCCGTCGCACTCTCAGGCCGGCCATCGCACCCGCCAGCAACAGCGCGGCACTTGTCGGCTCGGGCACAGCTGCTGTGGCAGCCGCAAGTCCTGCTGTTCCATAGTTATTCTCCCAGTCCATGAGATCGGATTGGCTCAATGGGTTTGGCGAGTTGCCAACTTGCCACTCGAGCAAGTCAATGCCATCCACATCCCCGTCACCATCAAAATCGCCGGGCGTGCCAGTCGTCGAAGTTAGCAGCAAGTCTGTGCCGTCCCCGCTCACCGACAGCTCAAATCCGGCAAGTCCTCCGCCGGCCAAGGTCAGTGAACTCACATCCCCGCCAGGGAAGACGATGGGGATGGTGGAATCGATCAAGGTCATCGGAGCGCTAACGGTGGCCCCATCGAGTAAATCGATTTGGATCGCGCCCTCTAAGGTGACCGTGCCAGTGGTCACGAGGGAAGCGGAGCTTGCTGGGTAGACCAGAAAGGCGAGTTTATTCGTGCTATTTAAGTTGGCGTCACCAATCGAGGCTGAGGCCACTCCCACCGCTAAGGCACCCGTGGCGTTGATGGTGCCAGAACCAGTAATTGCCGTGTTGAATAGCGCGTGGCCGTTTCCGCCCCCTATCTCTGGGAAAATGTCCAGGGTGTTGCCACCCAGATCGAGTAGGTTGTTGAACCAGACTGAGGCGTCCTGACTAATGATCACGTCCGTGTCGCTCATGAGATTGACCTTGTTCTGAAATTGGTGACTACCTTGCTTCACAATAATCGAGGGATCGTTGCCTATCCCATTCTGAACCAGATTGATGCCACCGTTACCCGCAATGACGTACTCGTTGTTATTGTCAAACTCGACGCCATGGAGCGTTCGGTCTTGTTCGGTAAACACTGTTCGCGGAGCTTGGATGGCGCCGCGAAATTTGGCAACCGACTCGGCCGAATCGGGTCCATGGGGAACATTCCATTTGTTATCATCCCAATTTCCGGAATCGTCAGCAAGCCAAACACCCTCTTCGCGCCCAAACCATTTTACGCTGAGGTAGTTTTCCACCGCCGCGGTTTCCGTGGTGGTCAACAGCTTGTCGTAAATCAACAGCTCAGCAAGGTCACCTTGCCACCATTCGTTAAGATTTGAACCTTGAACTCCGAGATACGAGGTGGTTGAAAAATCCCGCAGTGGCGCTGAAGCGGAGCCATGATTCAATTTATTGAGGGTAGCACCTGCTATTTGATGGACACTTGACGAGCCCGTTCCGATCGGATCGTGGTCCCAGGACACTCTGACGATGCTATGGTCTCTGGGAGACTCAAGCGAAGTGGCCGAAGGGGGAGTCGGATTCAGATGATCGGTAAAGCGAACGTATGATTGTACTGGTGCTTGACTGCCATCATGCATCGCACCTAAATAAACCGACCCGGCCGCGGTAGCGGGGGTAAAATTCGAGTAGAGAATCCGTGGTGAATTATTCTGGTCGTTCGTGTCGTAGACGCCAATGAGGGTGAAGTCTTGGCTCGTTTGCACGGTGCCAGCGAGAATCATCCCGTCGTCATGAAGCTGGACGTGCGGCTGGTCGTTGAGAAGACTAGGGTCTTGGGAGAGGACGGGGGAGCCACCCGGTTGGCCAGCAAGCGGCGTGGCGTGGTGATTGTTGCCTGACTGATCCTCCCACAACGTGACTTCGTCACTAACGTTGGTCGTCACGCCCACCGTAGCATCGAGCCACAGCGCCAGATCGGTCTGGACAGGGTTCGTCTGCCCCGCCGCTGGATTGGCCAGTGCTATGACAGCCAACACGAACCCGATGACCTGATGCCACGGGCGAACAGAACTGCAAATAATATTCATTGGTTCTAGTAATCCTTAAGGAGGAGTCAATTGCTCTGTCTATATTAAAGCTGTGTCCAGTTAAAGCCTACCTTCCACCTAAGCCCCCCTCACCGCAGGCGAGTCGCCGTGGCGACACCTGCCCTCTCCCCCGAAGCGGGGGAGAGGGTTCTCGGACGGGTCTTTAGCAGTGCAGGACGTACTAAGTCGAGGTTATCAATACGATGATCTACGTCTACGCAATGCCAGCAGCGAGCCAAGTCCCAGTCCCATGAGACTCATCGTTGTGGGCTCAGGAATCTCGGTAATGATGTACTTCATGAACTGCGCTCTAGGAGGTCCGCCCGGATGGTCTGCGTGTTCGCTAGGCGGCGTAACGATGTCAATGGTATCGCCAGGGGCAACACTTATGGTCAGTGAACCGTTGGCAAGAGAATCGGCGAAAGTCAGGCGGTTACCGTAGCCGGCGAGGTTCACAAAGTCGCCGCCGCCGACAGTTCCCGAAGTTGCGGTATATCCCGCGGCGACAACATTATTCGGATCATGATTCGAATCGTTTTTCAAAACTTTCCACCAAGTGGGACTTGGTGAAGCAGCATTATAGATATAGCCGCTGATTTGTATTTTCGAAGCGGTATCCGCATCCGCGGTCCAACGGAGCATGTAGTTGCCATGACCGCCTACCTGTTCATTAAGGGGATCTTGCACATTATCAGTCGGGTGATAATTACCAGGGTGCAAGCCATCGGCATCTACGTCAAAAAGTGGCCGCAAGTTTTGACTAGGATCCCCGATGCCGTAGTGTTCCCCGAAACCCCATTGGTCAACGCCTGGTGTGGTCCAATTACCGGGACCATACCAGGTCAAGAGGTCCCCATAGGTGCCACCTGCATTCCACTCCGCGGTGCGATACGACCACTGTCCGTTGACAGGGCTATTTTTGGCTCCGTCAGCACGGGCATCGTGGACGTCCAAAAGTGTAGCATTTGCTTTTGCAGACATAAGCACAGCCACACAAACCATCAACACTAGTGTCAACTTCCTCATTAGTCTTCCTCCCTTAGAAACAGAACTTAGAAAAGAACTTAGAAATTCTCAGCACAGGTTCAATTACCGATCCCTGGGGAAGCACTCCCCATTCATGGACCACAGTCTTTCGAATCAACCGTTTGCCACCAAAGGCAAACGGGCGCACAATAAAAAAGTCGGACCTACCGCTCAGGCACGGTACGTTCGTGGCTCTTAATCATTACAATTGGTCTGAATACAATGAAAAGCAAACTTTGCATCAGCGAGACTTAAAGCGTCAGATTGCCTAAGCCTATGCCCCATTAGTGCTAAAAGTTGCTCCCATGTCAATCTATTACTGGAATCACAAGGGAGATAGCAATTATTATGCCGAAAAAAATGTGCCGTTGGGAAGTCGACTACTAGAACTGCCAATCGGACGAGTGGAAATACTACCGGTAATGGCTCGGTCTGAAACTGATTCCACTCAATGCAAAGTTCCTAAAACTGGTCTCCCCTTGACTTTGGAACGTTGAACTGCTCGCCTCTCCATCCCCCATTTGCTCGATTTCTGCTAAATATCCCGACAAGATAAACTAACAAACGTGAAGGCAATGTGTAACGATGCCGAGCGTAGTAGTCTTGGTCAAGTTGGTAAAAATAACAACTCACGCTTCTGTCGTTCGTCCTTTCCGCTTTCTTCAACGACCCAACCAAACAGTCGGCTAATAAAGTAGACGACTGTTATCCATACGATCACGTTCTTGAAGTCGACTGCTCGCTGCTCATAAACATCGGCAGAGCTGAGAAAAACACGTACCAGCGACGAGGGCGATTTCGAAATCGACACGCTTCGTCGGCGCATGGCAGAGCACGATGCGCGAACCTCGGGGCATATGTCGAATTGACTATTGTGAGAACCCTATGACATTTTCGCTGCAGCATGCGGTGATTTTAATTCCAGCAATACAACCACCGGCAAACACCACCAGCGACACATCTTAGCAATCCGAAAAGTTTGGCTTGCCCCAGAAACACTACGGGCAAACAAATCTTTTCGGCCCCTAGCCAACAACCACCGCCAAAAACAACCCGAGACATCTCCCAGCAACCCGAAAAGTTTGGCTTGCCCCAATAAAACAGTAGGGATGACAGGAGTCGAACCTGCACTCCCGAAGGAACTGGAACCTAAATCCAGCGCGTCTGCCAATTCCGCCACATCCCCACTATTGTTTTTCAGTCGTTTGCGACCTTTTGGTCGAAAATCCCCTAGCTTCTACAGCAGTCGCTCAGCTGTCCTGATATTGCTTCCCATTCCTGCAATACGCCGTGCATACAAGCGACCCGGCTATTTTATCAGTTTCCAGTAGCATGAACAACAGATGCTACGACCCCAGGAACACTCTTTTTAAGGCCGTCTAATCGTATCCCACACAAGGTTGCCTCGGCTTTAGCCCGCATTCCCCTGCAAGATCCTACTTCTCGCAGAGTCGCTACATCAATTTCGCGAGTCCGTTAGACAGCACCAGATGAAAAGTAAGAAGTACACCCGCCGCAATGCAGGCCCGCTATACTGTCATGCCACAAGTCGCAGAAATTGCACAGCCCCAACAAATGGCCCCCACTAGGGGTCCTATAAAAAACAGGCCCGGAAGCACGGCATTGAAAATCACGATGGGAATCAAAGCGGCCAATACACATAGGGTCATGGGTACCCAACCGGGGAACTCTCCTTCTTCCATGAGTGTGATAATGAGTCCAAGCACTCCAGCAGAAATCAAAATTCCTAACATTTGGGATTCTCCCATTTTAATAATTGACTGCTTGTCATTGCGAAGATCCTGAAAACAGCCCTGCCTTGCATAAAGCAACAAGTGTAGCATAAGCAAGTTGTTCTGATATTATGAACCTAACCGCTTAACAAAGGAAGACATACTGCTTCCTATGGAGACAAATAGAGACCGTGGATACCCGTTTGAATCCATGTTGTTCTACCACCTTGGCACCTTGGCACCTTGGTACCTTGGTACACTGGCAAACTGAAACACTGGCACAAGGATTTATGGAATGGTGACTACGGTACCTACCGATTTACGTGCAGACCGCGAACGCGGGATTCTGACCGTTAGTTGGGGCAGTGAACTGGCTGATTTCCCCTGTGTGTTTTTGCGCGGCCAGTGCGAATGTGCTCACTGTGTGAATGAATGGACCGGCGAACAGATACTCAACCCTGATGAGATTCCAGCGGATATCACCATCGAAAAGATGGAGTTGGTGGGCGGTTATGCGGTACGGATCCACTGGTCCGACGGACACAATGCAGGGCTTTTTACCTGGGAGCGGCTTATGGAGCTACGTTCTCGCCTGTAAACCCAATCCACGGAAGCCGGATTTTATTTTAAATGCTGTTTAAAGTGTGGCATCAGCAGGTATATCCGTTGGAAGGTCCAAAGGAACGAGCACATAGCGGACGGTTCCTCGAGATTCGACCTCAAACAAAATCTCTTGCACTCCGGATGTCAGCATATTTTGAATCCTGCCGAACAAATCATCTTGGCTTGTTATTGGCTGTCCACTCAAGCCCAGGATCCGATCCTTCAATTTGAGACCTGCCCGATCAGCTGGCGAATAAGGCACCACTCGGGTCAGGTAGACCGATTGTGGCTCTGCAGGATCCTCACGCCAGGACAAACCCAATTGGATCGGTTTGCCCTGCAATGGCAAGGTTATCGAAAGAGGCATATCGGTTCCAGATCTTTCAATCTCGAGTGTGATGGCTGAGTCGCTTTGCAGAGCCAGATTGGGCAAGATCAGGCTCTCTGTGCAAGGTACTCCATTGACCGCAACAATACGGTCGCCTCTTCGCAAACCGACGGCTATCGCTGCACTATGTCGTGAAATTTTTTTGATTCGCACGAAATCAGATATTTGCGGATGATGCTCCCATTCAAAACCAAGTCGAGAAGCTAGAGGAGGTAAAGGTCGCTCCTGACGAACTTGCGACTGAGGTGTATCAAAGTGTGCTTCCTTTCTAAACACGGGCAATTGATCGGCATCTGCCAATCCACAAATCCGCTCGATCAGGTACTGACTTACCATACGAATACCATCAATATTCAGATTTTCCACATCGTCCGAAGGGCGATGGTAGTCATCGTGCACACCCGTGTGTACGTACATCGAAGGTATTTTGGCTTCGTAAAATGTCCAGTGGTCACTATTCTCTTTGAACTCCCACGTGAAATCGAGCCAGGTGCTATCAACCATGCGGGAAGAACTCATCAAACAACGTAGACCTTTGCCACTACGCGTCCCCCCCACTTCAATCCGTCCTTCTCTCAATCGGCCCACCATATCAATATTCAGAGCCAGTTTTAAATTCTGAAATGGAAGTGTTGGTGAGCCTACCCAATGCTTGGATCCGAGGAGACCCTTTTCTTCTCCATCCCAAAAGGCAAACACAATCGTACGGCGGGGTTCATATTGGGTGCGTGTCAAGGCATCAACCACTTCCAGAAGCGCTGCCACACCGCTGGCATTATCGTCTGCTCCATTGTGAATATAACCCCAGGGACCAAAACTGTTTCGTCGTGTGCCGTAGCCAACATGGTCGTAATGGGCACCAATGAGTATATACTCATCGCGCAAGATCGGATCCGTACCTGGCAAGAGGGCAAGTAGATTCTGTGAATTCTGGGCGGTAGCCACCGAAAAAGGCTGCGTAAACCGACCATTGGACCCAGCAGGTTGCAATTCAGCCTCTTTCAAACTCTGGAGAATATATTTGGCAGCAGCATGCCCACCACGTGATCCTGCTTCGCGCCCTTCGAACATATCGTCTGCCAACACGTTTGCATGACCCAATAATTCATTATTGGTAATCGATGCTCGGGCCATATCGAGCCATAAACGTTCTTCGGCACTCCCCGCTGTCTTCGGAGAAACTATTGAAATGAGAACTAATCGCAACCAAAACTGTGGGGACAACCATAGAGAACGTAAAGCAGAAGCAGGAACGTACATCGGCATCTCGAGTCGGAAGTAAGCTGGTAATTGGCCAAGAAAACATACCCGGCCTGTGAGCTGCGGCAGAAAAAACGTCTGCTTCAAAAGATTATTACCCAAAAATCCAACTACCCGGCAAAGCAATCGATATAGGTAGATCTAGGAGATTTTTTCTAAACTAAGCTAGAAGCAATATTCAGGAGCACAGAGTAGGGCCAAGCCGACTGGCGGGATCGAGAAGTCTGGCGACTTCTGCTACACAGGAATCAACGGCATTGCAATCTTCCCGAGCCGTTATCAAAGAACATTCTGAAACAAGAATATTGAACGACCACGCCGCTAGAGAGACTAAAGTAACCGCTTCCAAGTAGTGGATGCGTGCTGCGAAGCGTAATGCACGAGAGGGGCTTTGCTCGCTAATTCTTTTTTGGCTCTCCCCCACCCTTGTCACTTTCCTATACAGAATTGGCTGAAGACACGGTCTAAAATGTCGTCCGTGTAGACAGCTCCTACAACCTGGCCAAGTTCTGCAAGTGCCGCTCGTACTTCTGCTGCGATTAGTTCCTCGCTTCCCCCTTTATCGACCAGCTGGGCAGCTTGGCTCAAAGCAGAATCCGCTCGGCGCAGGCTCTCACCACAACGGGCTGAGGTGGTCGCAACCACACTGCCCGCTGCACTAGCTGCCTCGGTTAACCGCCGGCCAATTTCCTGCTGCAATTCTGGCAGTCCCTCTTTGGTTACACTGCTACATGCATGAAAATGCGCTGCAGAATTCTGCGCTGAAATGACTGTCGAATTCAATCTGTCCGCTTTGGTACGAACAATGAACTGCTCCTGCTTCCACGAATCCGCTTGAGGATCTTCAACGCATCGTACAATCAAATCTGCCTGACAAGATTGACTGTTGGTCATGTCCTGAGCAGCTTGGTGGAGAGAACCAACAAGGCTATTTTGTTCTTCGCCTGCGGTATCTACCAGTTCGCAGGCTACGCCCCCCAACTCGATCGTAGCCGTTAGATAATCACGCGTCGTGCCAGATTGCTCAGAAACAATTGCCTGGGACGACGTATTGGTGCTGCCACTCAGTTCTACAAGCGCATTAAACAAACTACTCTTGCCGACATTCGGAGCGCCGGTCAGGACAACGCGCGGCAAGCTGCCAATTCCTGCTCGACTGGACATCTGCTCAAGAGTCGCTGCTACCACCTCCC
>CAWWCC010000055.1:0-15040 GCA_963935315.1 uncultured Planctomycetaceae bacterium
AGAAAACGCTAGAATTGCAGGGGTCAGCGCTTTCCCGCGACCCCGTGCAACTCTAACATGTGGGCGATGAGGGACTCGAACCCCCGACATCTTCGGTGTAAACGAAGCGCTCTAGCCAACTGAGCTAATCGCCCTTCCGATGCGTAATTACGAGATAGTAGCCAATTTCCCCAGTGGGTGTCAATTGGGGAGATCTAGCGGTTGAGCTGGTTTCGAAGGTTTTATTGTGCTGCAGCTGGTTCTGCCATAGGTTAGGCATTGTTGGAGTCAGTCGTATTGCTTCGATGTGTTTGAGGTGCGTTTTGCTGGAATTGATTGCTATCTGTGTTTTACCCGTTCATTTGTTGGCGATGAATGTTGCCTGTGGTGCCCCCTTGCTCTGTATTTGGTTGCGTCGAGGGGAGCACGATAAGAGTTCTGCACGCTGGTCGATCGGAAAATCCCTCGCCTGGTTTGCATTGGGGGCCTATCTCCTGGGATTGTTAACCGGAGGGGGATTGATACTGTTGCCCAGCGCTGAAGATTTGCGCGAGGCGATGGGGCGATTTGGGAATCGAACCTATTGGTTTGCCGGTTCGGAATTACTCTTTTCGTTTCTTGCCCTCTGGGCATACGCTCGATTGTGGGACCAGGTGCGCTTGTGGCGCTGGGTTCATGCGATCCTGGCTGTGGCGGCCACTTCGAATTTGCTCTACCACTTTCCTCCCCTGATGATTGTACTAGGCAAGTTGGCTCGAGACCCGGCCTGGTCTGTTGAATCGGTTATCGAACGATCCCATTTTCTAGAGCTTATGATCCAACCAGAAGTTCTCTCAATTACAATCCATTTTGGTTTGGCATCGCTGGCTGTGGCAGCCCTTTTTGTGCTGGCCCTATGGGCACGCAACGATACACAAACGTCTCAGAAACGAATTTGCCGTATCGCGGCTGCTATTGCCTTTTTTGCTTCTTTGCTGCAACTGCCAATTGGTATCTGGGTGCTCGCAGCGTTGCCTCAAGTGGGGCGTAGCGCAATTCTGGGTGAGAAAATATTTGTCTCTGTGTTATTTCTGGCGAGTATGATCGCTACTTTTTACTTGTTGCAAGGGCTCGTGAAAATTGCGTTGGGTGATTTTACGCCATTCGATTGTTGGCGTGTGTTTTGGCTGACGGTGTGTCTTGTTTTTGTCATGACAATCACAATGCGATTGTCGAGATACGAAGAGCAGCCGGGTTTGGTGAACTTCCAAAAAAATAGCTTGGAGCTGAAGCTCCAAGCTATGGGAGATTTCGTCTGCGTTTAGAGTAGCGTGTTGGTGCTTACTCTTTCTTGTCAGATTTGTCGGTTTATTTTTTTTCTGCGGGCTCTTTTTTTGCTTCTTCCAAGGGTCCGCCCGGTAGCTTGCCCGCCTTGATTCGCTCGCCGTAGGTGGGGCTCTTCTTGTTTTTGGGATCCACATGAAGTTTCGCTACTTTTTGGATGGCCTCAGCAATCTTTTCAGGATTTTTGGAGTCCTTTTTGCGGTCGAGAAGTTTTTCGAGTTGCTCGCCATAGGGATTACGGTTTTTCTTTTTCTTGCCCTTATGGCAGAGATAACATTTGGCTTCCAGGACGGCCTTTGCAAATCCAGTGGGCTTCTCTGCCTTGCTATCAATTTTGTAAACGCGATAAAACTCTATTTGGAAATTCTTGACGGCCAAAGCAGACTGCGTTAGAGAACAAGAAAGTATGCAACTGGTGGCAATTAAGAGTACTTGCTTATGCATCTATATTAATCCTCAGGCTCTAGATTAACGGGACTCAGAAAACTATCTCAATCCCTCGATTGCGGCATGGATTCTACGCCCTTAGGGCGGCGTCGCCGTTCTAGCCGTCGAGAGATTGAGGCTAGTGCTTCCGCTCTTGGGTAGGGTTCGTTTACGGTGGGTAAACTAGTAGAACTTGGCAGTTTTGATGTGTCAAGCTGCCTGCAATCCTTGCCTCACTACCCTCTTTGCAACTATTCTTCCCCAGTTGATTCTTCCTCTGGCGAAACCCCAAAAGGAGCCACAATTGCATTCATCTCGATCAGGCTAGCATCCGTTTTCTCCGTGTCGGTCGGATTGGTATATTCGCCAGAGTCTGGATCTGAAAGCAAACCATCGAAATCGATTTTTACTTCATCTGCTGACGTGTTCGCATCGGGGGCTGTGCGCGATTCAAGGACGATGTCCAGGTCAGGCAAGTTCTCATTGCGTGCTTCACTGTCAATTTGCTCAAGGACAATTTCTTCGGTTGTGGTTGTGGCATTGCGTCTTTGCAAAGCGGGAAACGGATGAGTGTCACTGCTGGAGTGTCCGGCTGGTCCTAGCCAAATGCTAGCAATCAATAAGGCTGCCAAGGGAATAGCCCAAGGGAGATGATGCTGCCACTTTTGAGAAGATCGTTTTTTTCTGGCGATTGGAAGTGGTGCCAATGCCTGGGGTAAGCGGAGCCCCAACTCTTTTAAGAGAGTGGCCAATTCTCCGACCAACTCCGAAGGTGTCTGGGGTCGGTCATTCGGTTGTTTGGCGAGCATGCGCTGAACGAGCTTGTCGATTGATTCGGGGATGTCGGCCACCAAGGTTTGCATGCGAGGTGGCTGGTCTCCTTGATGTTGAAGTAGTTTTTCAACAGCTGTTCCTTTTGCAAATGGAGGTCTGCCAACCAGCATGTAAAAAAGTGTGCAACCTAAGGAGTAGATGTCACTACGTGTGTCGGCATCCCGTGCGTCTCGTGCCTGTTCGGGAGAAATATAGTCAAAAGTCCCCAGTGTCATTCCCGTGTTGGTTAGATCGTTGTCGGATGTCTTGTCTTGATGAAGTCGAGCCAGACCCATATCGACTATTTTGGCCTGACTTTCGCGTGTGATTAATATATTGGAAGGCTTGATGTCACGATGCACAACATCTCTTTCCCAGGCATGAGCCAAGGCATGCGCAATCTGATAAGTAAAACTCAGTGCATCTCCCAGGGGGATGGTGCCATGATTCAGGACCAGGTCGCGTAAATTCACGCCATCGATATACTCAAAAACAATGTAGGGCAAACCCCGGGCACGACCGACGAAATGAATTCGAGCGATATTTGGATGATCCAGACGGGCCGTTGATTGGGCTTCGACCAGGAAGCGACGCTGGAGGTCTTCTTTGCTGATGGAATGGGTCGCCAACACTTTAATGGCAACCACACGATCCAGGGTTGTATCCAGTGCTTTGAAAACCACTCCCATGCCACCCCCACCAATGAATTGTTGGAGGTGAAAATGATTCAGCATTTCTCCATTCAGAGCCAATGCCAATTCGCGGGGTGTTAGTCCAACAGGAAACTCCTCCGCTTTGAGTGTCGGAGCACTGGCCAAAACGGTTGCATCGTTTTCGTTGAAGCTGTGTTCTTCCTGCGGAGAACCGGAATTCGGTTGTGAATGGGGGACTTCACGATCGGTCATCAACGGCTCCAGAAAGTACCAATGCAGGTAGCGGGAAGTAGCACCTACGTTCGATTTTAAGTAGCACCGCGGCGAGGGTCAATTTTTCAGGGCCCTGCAGGACAGGCCGTCCAGCAGGCAACCCGCCCTTGGTGGGAGTGCCTTTACCCGTATTCTTCTGGATGAGCCTGCGCGTCGTAAAAGCCCGGATGGTTTTAGCCCATATGCTGGACAATTGCCTGACCAAACTCACTGCATTTGACGAGTGTGGCCCCAGACATTTGTCGCTCAAAATCATAAGTGACCGTCTTCGCGCCAATCGCTCCGTTGAGTCCTGTAATGATCAGGTCGGCGGCTTCTGTCCAACCGAGATAGCGGAGCATCATTTCGCCAGACAGAATCACCGAACCAGGATTTACCATGTCCTTGTCTGTGTATTTCGGTGCTGTGCCGTGGGTTGCTTCGAAGATGGCGTTCCCGCTGTCGTAGTTGATGTTGCCGCCGGGTGCGATTCCAATGCCGCCAACACATGCTGCCAGAGCGTCACTAATGTAATCGCCATTCAAATTAAGTGTGGCAATGACGTCGTACTCTGCTGGGCGAGTCAAAATTTGTTGCAGCATGGCGTCGGCAATGACATCTTTTACGATAATCGACTTGCCGTTTCGGGGAGACTTCAATTGACACCAGGGTCCGCCATCAAGTTCTTCTGCACCGAATTCGTCTTTCGCACATTGATACCCCCAATCGCGAAAGGCACCTTCGGTGAACTTCATGATGTTGCCTTTATGGACCAGCGTGACGGATTCACGATCATTATCGATCGCGTATTGAATCGCCGCTTTCACTAGGCGGAAAGTCCCCTGCTGACTGACAGGTTTGATGCCAATTCCCACCGTGTCGGGAAATCGGACTTTTTTCCAGCGTTCGGGAAACGCTTCGGAGAATAACTTGTTGAATTTTTGGCTGTCGTCGCTCCCTTCCTCGAACTCGATGCCTGCGTAGATATCTTCCGAGTTTTCACGAAAGATTACCATGTCCGTCAGCTCAGGTTGTTTCACAGGAGATGGGACACCCTGAAAATACTGCACGGGACGGAGGCAGACATAAAGATCAAGGATTTGGCGAAGTGCAACATTCAGCGATCGAATTCCACCTCCCACGGGAGTTGTCAGGGGGCCTTTGATTCCCACTAGGTATTCTCGGAACGAATCCAGAGTTTCGTCGGGTAGCCAGCTGCCCGTGTTGTCGAAAGCTTTTTGACCGGCGAGAACCTCTCGCCAGATAATTTTTCGTTCGCCGGCGTAGGCTTTTTCTACAGCCTGGTCAAAGACCAGTTGACTTGCTCGCCAAATATCAGGGCCAATGCCATCGCCTTCAATGAACGGAATGATGGGATGGCTGGGCACTTGAAGTGTTTGTCCAGTTTTTGTGATAGGTTGGCCGGCGACAACGTCGGTCATGTTCGGTTCTCCTGGATTCCGTGCAGAGTCCGCTAGGGGTAAGAGGCTGTGGGTAAGGGGCTGTGGGTAAGAGGTTGGGCCCGGCGCGTCTCAAGTTGGCAAGGCAAGCTGCTGATTTTCAGAGCTGCGCTACAATTGGTCAATGGGGGTGAATGGCCAGGATGAAATGGGGCGGTTGGTTTAGCTGATTGTTTGTGGGGCGCAATGCACCTATATTATTAGCAGAAATCGCATTTTTTTAACTACAATGAGTTCAAATTGATATGTCAGATTTTTCAGATCGACGAGAGTTTTTGGTGGCGACAACAGCGGCAGGAGCAGGTCTTGCTCTGGGAGCGAGGCCGATGAACGCTTACGCCGATGGCCACGATGAGGGGCCTCTTTTTAAGATTTCTCTGGCACAGTGGTCACTGCATAGGACATTGCGGCAGGGAAAGCTCAAAAATCTGGATTTTCCGGGATTTGCCAAGAGTGAGTTTGGCATTGAGGCAGTGGAGTATGTCAATCACTTCTTCAAGGATAAGGCTAAAGATAAGGCCTATCTCAAGGAACTTCGCCAGCGTGCTCAAGAGGCAGGAGTTCGCAATGTCTTAATCATGTGCGATGGCGAGGGGCTTTTGGGGGATCCTGATGAGTCCCAGCGAAAACAGGCAGTCGAAAACCACTACAAATGGGTCGAAGCGGCCAAGTATCTTGGCTGTCATGCTATCAGGGTCAATGCAGCGTCATCCGGGAGTTTTGAGGAACAGCGGAAGCTAGCAGCCGACGGTCTTCGTCGTCTCTCGATGTTTGGGCAACAACATGAAATGAGCGTCATCGTGGAAAATCATGGTGGACTCTCATCGCATGGGGGCTGGCTGTCATCGGTGATCCGAGGTGTGAATCTCCCCAACTGTGGAACTTTGCCCGATTTTGGAAATTTTCGCATTGGCGATAACGACAGTGATCTGCCCGAATGGTACGACCGTTATTTGGGAGTAGAGCAACTGATGCCCTATGCCAAGGCGGTGAGTGCCAAGTCCCACGCCTTTGATTCCGACGGCTATGAAACGAATACTGATTATCAAAAAATGATGCAGATAGTCTTGAAGGCAGGCTATCGGGGCTATGTGGGTATCGAGTGGGAAGGGGGTAAACCCTCGGAAGTAGAGGGGATTCGGCTTACCAAGCAACTGCTGGAGCGTGTGCGGGACCAACTCTCAGGGAAAAAATCCTGAGCCCCAGGCACCCTTTTTGAAAGAACCCCTGAGGCGGCCTCTGAGCCGCCTTTTTTCGTATTTTGGCTGCGAGCAGACGATGCGACTCCAGCATCGAAATGGGTTGGACATTTCGGGTTATGGGAATCCTGAGGCTGCCTAAAAAGTAGGCAGGCCGGCCAGGAGGGCGTGAGGCAGTCGCTGCCCGAAAATAGGCAGCCCTTGTTTGGTGACGTAAGTGCAAGCACTGCAAGGACCTACGTGAAGCATTTGTCCGCTAGCGAATACTTGAGCACATGGAGGCCGTTATGGGGCTTCGCTGACAATTACACCTGCAACCCTAGGTAAGGAGACAACTGTCGTGCTGACACAATCAACGGAGAAGTATCAAGAAGTTTTACAAGTCGCTGAAAATCTTTATCGTCAGGGCCCCGATTGGGTCACTTTCTTCCGAGAAGTCTTAGGAATCGATGGGGCTATCCGCAGGAGCTTTCCTGGGTTTGAGGAACTCACCGTTTTTGAGCAAAGCCAGGAATTTGAATCGATCCAGAAAATGCTGGTCAAGCTCCGCGAGAAACGAACTTCCAGCGATCCTGAGGCGGAGCCGACTCGGGTCATCACGGTTCGCTTGCCAAAAAGCATGCATGAGTATCTACGGACCGAGGCCCATGATCTCCGCACGAGTATGAATAAACTCTGTATCTCGAAATTGTTGCAGGTCATTGGTGAGGACAAGATTCCTAATGAGCGGACAGCCAGCAGTGGAAACGCGTCTCCGGCTCCGGCAGCTCAGCCTGCTGCAGTTGCTAGCACAGCTCCGACGGCCACGTTCACTCAGTCCTCACTGGGGCAATCGTTGCCGTCCCAGCAGCAGGCTCCTTCTCCGTTCAAGCCAAGTCAGCCTCGCTTTTAGGTCAGTTGATTTGGTGATCGTTGATGTCAGAGGGCCGTCCCCACTCGTGGGGACGGCTTTTTGAATGCCTGAATGATTGCTCGGCTGCGCCAAGGTGTGCTGAAAATGGAGAACCCCAGAAAGTTATAGCACCAGAGAGATCTAACCGAGGGAATTCGAACCCCTTTGAGAAAGATCCCATTGAAAAAGACCCCAGAGAAAAAAACCAAAAAAAACCCCAGAGAGGACCTGTAAGCCGGGTTTTGTCATCGCATGCGAATGCGCGAGACGATCATTCCTCTAGGGCGACGGTTGCCCGTCGTCTCAAGCAGCCTACCCGAGAGTCATGCGAGCCGGACCGACTCTGCCCTCTGTTTGGCCTTGCACCAGGTGGGGTTTACCAAGCCAAGTGAGTCACCTCACCTGCTGGTGCGCTCTTACCGCACCATTTCACCCTTACCGGGAAGGCCGATGGCCTTCCTTAGGCGGTATTTTTTCTGTGGCACTTTCCCTAGTCTTACGACCGGTGGGCGTTACCCACCACCTCGTCCTGCGGTGCCCGGACTTTCCTCCCATTCTACCATTGGCAGAACCAGCGATCGTCCAGTCCTCTCTGGGGACATTCTAGTGTACTTGTTTCTTGCCTTGCCAGGTATCCCGCCGTTCGAACTCTGCTTCGATGGCCCTTTTGACTGCTGGCTTGTCCAGGCACCAACTGGGGCCCACAAAATAATCAGGGGGTGCGTCGCCACTGATTCGTTCGACCACCATGGTCGGTGGTAAGAGTTCCAGGAAATCAACCACGGTACGAACGTAGTCCTCGCGGCCCATCAATTGCACATGGCCGGCTTCTACCTGCTCAGCCAGTTTGGTGTTTTTGACACAGTAGAGGTTGTGTAGCTTCACCGCATCTATATTAACACGGGCCAATTCTCTTGCTGTTGCCAGCATGTCTTCGTGCGATTCTCCTGGCAGGCCCAGGATGGCATGGGCGCAAATCTCGAATCCACGATTCCGGCTACGCTCGACAGCATCGAGAAAGGAGTCGTGGTGATGCCCGCGATTCATCCAATCCAGAGAACGATTGTGGATTGTTTGCATACCATATTCGACAGAAAGATAAGTGCGCTGTGCGAGCTCTTCTAAGAGGTCGAGAACTTCGTCGGGAACACAATCGCTACGTGTGCCGATGGCCATGCCGACTACTTGAGGATGGGTAAGTGCTTCTTCGTAGAGTGGTCGCAGTACATCAACGGGGGCGTAGGTGTTCGTGGCTGGCTGAAAGTAAGCAAGATAATGTTTGCAGTTTTTATAACGCAATCGCAAACGGGCAATGCTTTGCTCAATTTGACCGATAATTCCTGCCCGTGGTAGCCTTCGGCTGGGGCTGAAGCTCCGATTATCGCAAAAAGTACATCCCCCCTTGGCAACGCTACCATCGACGTTTGGGCAGGTAAATCCAGCATCAAGGCTTACTTTTTGTACCCGGCATCCAAATTGCGTACGGAGAGCAAAATTATAGGTGAAATAACGCAATCCTTCGGTACGCCAGGCAGGCTGTAAACTACTGCTAGTATAGTGTTTAGTTGACGACACGTGATGCTTTGCATAAAGTGGAGTACGGCCATAGGAGGGCGCTTCGAGATGGCCAGTCTTGTGAGCGCACCTGAGATTGGATGTCCATTATTTTGGGGCATGGTTCGTTTTTCGCAAGAGTGTAACAGAATGTACGGTGAACTTATCCCACTAGGTGGTGGCGACCCCATACCACTTCTCAAAAAGCAGCTGCTCATAGGACGTCGTGAGAGCTGCGATATAGTCCTTCGCTTTGCCAATGTCTCGGCACACCACTGTCAGTTGGTGATGAATGGCGGCTATTGGTACATCCGCGATATGCAGAGCCGTAATGGCGTCAAAGTTAATGGCATCCGGGTTCAAGAAAAACGAATTGATCCGGGCGATTCTCTGGCAGTCGCCAAGCACAATTATGAATTGCAATATTCTCCCGCCGATATGGGGGCCATTGGACCTCCACCCCCAGACGATTTGCCAAATGAGATCATGACAGAATCCCTGCTCTCGCGGGCCGGATTAAAGTCTTCGGAGCCCTCGGGCAAGAAGGCTTCCAGGACCCGGCGACGAGACGACGGGGGGGGCAATCGCTACGATGTATTGGATGATAGCGCTGGACAGATTGATCTCCCCGATAGCCCACTGTGAGTGGAGTAGCTGTGGGTGGTTGTCGTTTTGCCCAGGGTCGTGTGGAGTGGGAACCTGATAGCGGGGTTCACGTGTGCTCTCTTTTGATTAAACTCTTTCGGAGTTTTCATTTTTTAAAGGCCGAACGAGTTGTTCTGCCTGTGTAGCAGCGCAGTCATTAAATCTATGGCCAAAAAAAAGTCCAAGGTGCGAACCAACTTGCGAAAGAATCGCAATGTGCGCACTCGCCGAAATGACCTTACACGAGATTTTATGGCGAAAGACGATTCGGTTGAGGATGCCGAATTGGGTCAAAGTGTGTCGGGCAAAGGTGAGTTAACCCGCAAACGTACGATCGCGGGAGCGGAGATTGTCGAAGACGATACGGGTACTACGATCATGCCGCAGGTGGATCCTTCCGTTTGTCGACGTGGTCGGGTCTTGCGTGTGCAAGGATTGGTGAGCACAGTACTGCAGGACGATAATACAACACGACAATGCGCAACACGAAGACTGCTAAAAACGCTCAGCACGGATCAGCGGCATGTGGTTGCAGCAGGGGATGTCGTGTGGGTTCGACCCGAAGGAGACCATGAAGGAATTATCGAGCGGGTTGAACCACGCCATGGCTTGCTTTGTCGGGCCAGTCGCAATCGGCAGCATGTCTTGGTGACAAATGTTGATCAGGTTTTGATTGTCACCAGTGCCGCTCAGCCAAGAATCAAACCAAATCTACTGGATCGCTATCTCATCACAGCAGAAAAGGCAAGTATTGAGCCAATCCTGTGTATCAATAAAGTAGACCTTGTGGACGTCGCAGGATTGCAACCCCTGGTGGGGGTCTACAGCCAGTTGGGGTACCGTGTGTTACTGACGTCTGCCATAGCTGGGTGGGGCATGGATGTGCTGCGCGATTTACTGAAAGGTCGGGAAACGGCGGTTACGGGTCAAAGTGGTGTCGGCAAATCGAGTTTACTCAATACGATAGATCCGGGCTTGGAATTACGCGTGCAGACGGTCAGTCAAGAAACCGAGAAAGGTCGCCATACGACAACGACTTCTGAACTTTTACCGCTCTCCAATGGCGGTTTTGTGGTCGACACACCAGGCATTCGTCAGTTCCAACTCTGGGATGTCATTCCCGAAGAGGTTGCCGGCTACTTTCGTGAGCTACGTCCCTATGTGAGCCAGTGCCGCTACCCCGATTGTACGCACACGCACGAAGATCCCTGTGCCGTCAAGGATGCGGTGGGGGATGGCGCAATCAACATTCGCCGCTACGAAAGTTACTTGCAAATCCATGCCGGAGACTAGCCACAATCGGGTGTTCCGCTAGAGTCCATCTGATTTTTCCGTAGCGTTCTCCATGCCGCTCATCTCCAATTATAACGTCCAGCTGCTAGTGAATTTAGATACGAGATGCGGGAAGCAACTGAGGCCGCCGACCGGTGGGTCGGAAACAAGGCCGAAGGCGGTAGTTGAATGGTTGGGATGCTAGATGCTGGATGCTTTAGTTGGGTGTGAAGTCGGCTTGTGACTCAATTTGTGAGGCGAATTTTGCAAGCAGATCAGCACAAGCATCCAGGTCATCTAGCGAGATCATTTCGACGGCACTGTGCATATAACGATTGGGTACGCTGACCAGACCTGCGGCAACTCCAGCACGCGACAACTGTATGGCGTTCGCATCCGTACCCGTTCCACGGCCGATTGCTCCCCATTGGCAGGGAATGTCTGCATGGTCGGCTGCACTGCGGAGACGCTCGACAACGACGGGATTCATGTTGGGGCCCCGATAGACGACCGGTCCACCTCCAAGCTTGATGTCGCCTTCCTGGTTTTTATCGATCGTGGGGCAATCGGTAGCGTGTGTAACATCAACAGCAATCCCTACATGTGGATCCACGCCATAGGCGCTGGTAGTCGCACCTCGCAAACCAATTTCTTCTTGCACGGTGGCCACAGCATAGAGCGAGACATTCAGGCCCATTTCTTTGGCGCGTCGTGTTGCTTCGAAACACACCCAGAGCCCCGTTTTATCATCCATGCCTGGGGAATTGGCTAGCCCATTAAGCATTTCCTGATAACCCAACTGCAAAGTGACTGGATCACCGATGCGGACGATTTCGGCTGCTTCTTCCTTGGATGTAGCTCCAATATCCAGCCAAAGGTCCTTGGCTTTGACGACTTGTTTCCGTTCTTCCTGATCCAGTAGATGGATCGGTTTTCGGGCGATGACAGCCGGGACCGCTTTTTGGGCAGTGTAGATTGTCATGCGTTGACCAATAAGTTGTTGAGGGTCCCAGCCTCCAATCGTATTGGTGTAGATGTAGCCTTGGTCATTGATGTGCGTCACCAGGAGGCCAATCTGATCGGCATGTCCTGCAAACATTACCCGGATTGGTGCACCCGGATTGCAACAGGCAATGACATTGCCATGCAAATCAGTACGTACTTCATCCGCAAAATCTCCGGCGTAGCTCCGGACCAGGTTTTGCACCGGTTGCTCGTATCCCGAAGGACTGGGAGTTTCTAAAATATTCTGAAAAAACTTTTTTGCCGAAGTATCCATGGCTATTCCGTTCGTTCTTGAGTTTCTAGCAAAGCGACCAATCTTTCAGCCTCAGGCCATTCGCCCATTTCGATAACGTTTCCATCTGGGTCGCGAAAAAAAATTTGACGATATCCATGATCGGGGAGTATGCGTTCTACCGTTTCGATTCCCCAATTGGACAAATGGGTGATCGCACTATCGATATCCAGGCATTGTAAGGCAAAGTGTGTATCACGGGTATTGATGGGGCCAGTACGAGCTTGGTGATCTGCGGCGTGAAGAAGGTGAATCATCACATGGGTTCCCTCGCGATACAACCACCGACCATCAAATGAAAAGGAAGGGCGTTTTACCAAACGAAATCCTAGGACCTCGCGGTAGAAGCATGCACAGCGTTCTGGATCGACTGTGGGAAGGGCAATGTGATTCAAAGGCCCCATAGAAAAAGGGGGTGCGGGTTGGGGGCTGGCTGCAGGACTGGGCACGAGTCGTCTCTTTCCAGAGTAGGGGGATGCTAGCAATCAATTGTTAATTTGTACTGATTTTAGCGATTTTGTGGCCTGCTGCGAACCGGTACGCCGATAAACCAGGACGAACCTGTCTAGGAAGAAGGTTTCGGACTGGTAGGGCTGATTCTGACTGCCCACTGTTAAACAACTTAAATAGTGTTGGAGCAATAGAACGATGCATGTGCGACAAACGGTTTCCTTAGTTTTCGGTATTGCGTGCCTGACAAGCATTGGTTGCTGCGGATGCATGAGAAATGGCTGTGGCTATGGCGGCCAAGTTTATAGCGATTGCTGCCAAAGTTGTGATTGCTGTGAATCATCTTGCTGCTGTCCAGAAGCTTCTTGCTGCTGCCCAGAAGCCTCTTGCTGCTGTCCTGAAGCGTCTTGCTGTTGTCCGGATAGTTGTTGCACTGCAGTTGGCTGTGGGTCTCCTGTAATTGGTCAATGTCAATTATTACACCGAATTAAAAATGCCCTTTGTGGTTGCTGTGGCTGTGGTAGTCAGAGGTACTACGGCGACTGCTGCAGCAGTTTGCCATGCGATTGCGATTGCAATAGTGGCGATGGCAGTTATCAGGCGACACCAGGAGGTCGTCGTCCTACGCTCGCCAGTCGTCAGATGCGACTCAATAGGGCCCTGGAGTTCTCCGATGAAGGCGAAACGACTTATCGCTAATTGATTTTAGCCCTGAGTCAAAGCAAAACGGAAAAACGGAAAGGAAACGGAAAAGGACAGGCAAAGAGCGAAATCAAATATGTACGATGAGATGAAAAAGAGGACGCTCAGCCGCAGGAAGCTGTTGCAATCGGCTCTTGGATCCCTTTCAACCTGCGCCCTGGCAACCGGTCTGGGCCGACAAGCAGGGGCCATCGACTTTGCAAGGCCGGCGACCGAAGCAAAAGGACTGACGGCCTATCAAAAAGACGGCAGTATTCTCTTCCGATATGACAATATTCCGATCGCGGCGTATCGCGCGCAGCCATCCCTCAAGTACCCGTACCTCTGTGGACTGAATGGACCGAAGTCCGGACTCTCGCTCACTTCCGAGAGTGCTTTGCCCTATCCGCACCACCGCGGAGTATGGCTGGGTTGCGATCCACTCAACGGCGGGAACTATTGGGCCGACGACGGGCTTCAGTCAGGGCAGATTCGCTCTGTGAAACTAAAAATTGAAGAAACAACCGCGACCAGCGTCAGCTTTACGCAGCGCTGCACATGGCAGCGAGATGGCAGTAATCCCTTCAGCGATGAACGTCAGTTTGTGGTCATCCGTCCTGATGACCGGCAGCTGTTTATTGATTGTCAGATCGATCTGGTTGCCAACGAACCCATTTCGATTGAAAGTGCCAAACATTCTTTTTTCGCCATGCGGGCAGCCGCCGACGTTTCACCCAGCTACGGTGGAACTTTGATCAATTCCAGCGGTGGTCTTGGTGCGGAAGGTACGTATGGCAAAACGGCCAACTGGTGTGGTTATTATGGTTCGCGCCGGTTTCGGCCAGACGTTGTCGAAGGCATCGTGATTATGAACCATCCAGACAACTTTGGCGGCAACTGTCCCTGGTTCACGCGCGAGTATGGTCACCTTTCTCCGTCGCCGCTGAATTATCTTTCAGAACCCTGGACGATGGCCCAGGGCGACAATCTGCAACTTAAGTACCGGGTTGTACTGTTTGTCGGCACACCGAGGGAAGCCGGGTTGGATGCGATCTATCGGGCGTGGTTGGCGGGGTAGAGCTTTGGTTGACGTGGCGTGGTGAAGGGGTGCGCAAGGTCGATGCTAGATGCTCGCGCAGTTTCGAATTTCTGGTGTAGTTGATTGACAGCGTTCAGGTCTTAGAGAAAAGAAAAAGGCAGGCAAAGAAAGAATGACAAGTGGATCTTTAAGTAGCATCTACTAAAGTGTTGCCACTCCTGTGTTTAAAGAAATACTTGGATCAATTTTGGTGGAAGAATCTAGCGACAATCCCAGCTTCTAAAAGACGTTTAGCCCGGGACTCTTAGCCTGTCCTTTTGTGCTTTTGTGAGTTTTGCTTCATGAGAGGAGAAGCATTCCTTAAAAGCTCTGAATCAGTTTTCAAAGTGGTTTTCGATCACGACTTCAGACAAAGGCAACTGCCCCGGCTTGGGCCATGCCTCCTTCGTTCCCTTGCCAACCGCTACCATAGGGCCAAGGCAGTGGTCGTCCGGTAAATGGATAAGTTTGGCAACCGACTCATGATCAAAGCCAATCATCGGACACGACTCGTACCCCATAGCTTTGGCTGCGACCATCAGCGTTTGCATTGCCATGCCAATAGACCGCTGCGCTTCGTCACGCTGCAGTTGCTCGTTGCCTTCATGAAATGGCCCCATCCAGCCGACAAGTAATTCTGCAACATCTTTTGGTGCGTTCTTCCAATACCTTTCGGGCTCTTTTTTCCACGCCAGTACATCCGCTGTAAACACAATTAACAACGACGCATCTGTCATTTGAGCTTGGTCGTTGCCTACGGCCCTTATTTCTTTTCGGAGGCTTGGGTCTCTGACTACTACGAAACGCCAATGCTGGATATTAAACGAAGTTGGCGATTGAATCGTAACCTCAAGAAGCCTTTGCGTATCGGCTTCACTTATTTCGTAATTCGGATCAAAGTGCTTCACTGCCCGTCGACCGTAAATAGCATCCAATGTGTCCATAAAATCCTCGAGGGAATAAGTGTTTAAAAATTAGTCACTACTTATTCTTGACTGTCTATATCAGTATAGGCACTGTCTCTTATACACATCTGACGCTGCCGCCGATACTCCTTGTGTAGATC
>CAWWCC010000056.1:0-14926 GCA_963935315.1 uncultured Planctomycetaceae bacterium
ACACAAGGAGTATCGTCGGCAGCGTCAGATGTGTATAAGAGACAGGACATTACTGGACGACCCCTCTTTTTTACGGGTCATTTTTCATCTCACCCAACTTTTCAAAGTGCTCTTTACGCCAATCGCGGTTCTCGGCACAATACGCCACGCAATTTACCCCGCTGGCCTTTTTCCCGCGTTGTTGGAGCGTATTGCAGCGTTCAGGCCGGCTAAACTACGTTTGGTCAAGGATGACCACTTCCAGCAAGGAGTGCTGACGTGAGAACTTTGCTGCTTACCGCTATTGTTACTGGGCTATTCGCCACCTCCATTTCTGCAGGTGCACAGGACACGAGTCCCAGCGCCAACGTATCGCGATTTGGCATCGCTGTCGTTGATGTAAGTTTCTTGTTTAAAAATTACAATCGATTTACAACCTCCATGGAAAGCCTGAAACAAGAAATGCAGGCTACGGACACGCAACTCAAAGGCGACCGGGATACCATTCAAGCCAAAGAGCAAGAAGCAAGGACCTACAATCCCAGCGCTCCAGAATTCAAACAACTTGACGAAGAACTGACTCGGCTCAAAGCAGAGCTGCAAATCAAAGTCAATCGTGCTCGCAAAGAAATCCTGGAACGTGAAGCCAAAGTTTACTACCAAACTTATCAGGAAGTTACGCAAGCCGTTCAGTACTACGCTCAGCAACGCAATCTTGGACTCGTCTTACGATTCGATGGAGATCCCATTGATCCCAACAACCCCAAGGCTATTTTGCAGGGCATCAATAAGTCTGTCGTTCATCAGAACGGAATCGACATCACACCTGAAATCCGTGATTTGTTAAATCATGGCGGTTCCCCCAATGGCCTAGCACCAGCTGCTACCAATGGACAACCAACGCGGCGCTGATCTGACGTTTGGGATTAATTGTGCCAGGTTTCTATTGATTTCGCATTGAGTGCCCGTATGTCCTTGAGCCGTTTACAACGTACTATCAAACGCCCAGCCATGGTATCTGGATATGGATACTGGAGTGGACGCGACGTACGTGTCGAGTTTCGCCCTGCCGCAGCAGGAACGGGTATCCGGTTTGTACGTGACGACCTGGGCAATGCTGAACAAGTGCCAGCTCGGATCGAAAATCGCATCGATGTCGGCCGACGTAGCAATTTGCGCTACGCGGGCGTACAGGTCGACATGGTCGAACACATTCTGGCAGCTTTGGTCGGATTGCAAATCGACAATTGTGAAATAGGTGTCGATCAAGTGGAAATGCCAGGATGCGATGGTTCATCACTAGCCTTTGTGCAGGCTTTGGATGCCGTAGGAACTGTCGAACAGAACTGTGCTGTGCAGCGACTTGTCATTACCGAACCCATTTCCTTCGCTGATGGCGACTCCTGGATAAAAGCTCAGCCAGACACAACGGGTAAATATAGCGTACATTTTGAGTTGGATTACCCCCATGCTTCCGTCATAGGCCAGCAGTCCATATCCATCGAGATCACACCCGCTAATTTTCGGCGGGAACTTGCCCCTTGCCGTACTTTTGTACTGCAAAAAGAGGCCGACGAAATGATCCGCCAGGGACTTGGCCAAAGGGTAACACCACGCGACTTGCTGGTATTCGATGACCAGGGCCCAGTGGAAAATGTCCTTCGTTTTCAAAATGAATGTGCGCGGCATAAAGCGCTCGATGTGATTGGCGACATGGCACTCACGGGTTGCGAAATTGAAGGGCGCATTATTGCACACCGCAGTAGCCACCAACTCAATGCCACACTGGCTACCGAACTGGTAAATCGTTTTGCGCCTACCCGAATATTGCGTGCAACCGCCTGAGTGGGCCAAAACCATAAATCCATAAGAACCAAAGTACATTTATCGATATCAGTAGTACCCATTAGGCCACGTAATACCGAATTCAAGAGAAACCTCCTGATGGCATCAAGCATAGCAGCAAACGCCTGGATTGATCCTCGAGCAGAAATCGACGTCGATGTCGAAATCGGCCCGTTTTGCATGGTAGGACCAAATGCAAAAATCGGGTCTGGTACTCGACTCCTCAACAACGTCACTCTCATGGGAAATGTCACCCTGGGAAAAAACAATATTTTGTATCCCAATGTTGTCGTGGGAGCCGAACCTCAAGACCTCAGCTACCAGGGCACGGACACTTGTGTTGTCATAGGCGACGAGAACACACTTCGTGAAGGAGTAACCGTTAACCGAGGTAGCGAAAAAGAAGACGGAATCACCCAAATCGGTGACAAAAACTTTCTCATGGGCAATGTGCATGTGGCACACGACTGTAGGCTGGGCAATCAAATCGTAATTGCCAACGGAACCATGTTGGCTGGGCATGTTCATGTCCATGATCACGCTTCCATCTCTGGAGGTTGTGGCATCCACCACTATGTGACGATTGGCAGTTACTCCTTCCTGGCCGCCCTGAGCCGTGCCTTGCACGATGTCCCTCCCTACATGCTTGTGGAGGGAATTGCTGCCAAGCCACGCTGCATCAACATAGTTGCCTTAAAACGAAATAATTTTTCGGCCGAGAGTATTGACTGTCTCGCTGTAGCAAACCGATTGCTGTATCGCTCCAAGGTTGGCCTGTCCCATGCACGCGAAATTTTGAGTTCCAAGGACCAGGTGACACCCGAAGTAGAAAATCTGTTTAACTTCATCGAAAGACAGTCCGAAGGCAAACATGGCCGTGGCAGAGAATCTATAAGGAAGGCAGCGTGAGCCGTTTACGATTGGCCATAGTTGGCACGGGACATCTCGGGCGGATTCATGCCCAATTAGCCGCAGGGCTCGATGCTATCCAGCTCGTTGCTGTCGTTGATTCGGATCCGACGGCCTGTGCTCAAGTCGCTGCAAAAACCGGCGCACAACCTTTCAATGATTGCCGCGAACTGTTTGGCCAGGTCGATGCGGCAGTGATCGCAACTCCCACGCAAAGCCACGCTCAAGTGGCCCGTCAGCTTATGCAAGGGGGACTCCACCTCCTGGTAGAAAAACCTCTGGCCGCATCGTTGTCTGAGGCCAACGAAATGGTCTCAACGGCTCGTCGCAAACAACTTGTCCTCCAGGTAGGGCACGTAGAGAGATTCAACCCGGGCTTCGCTGCCCTGGGTCACAAAATCTCGGACCCAAAATTCATTGAAGCACGCCGTTGCAGCACCTACACTTTTCGTTCTACAGATATCGGCGTTGTCTACGATCTGATGATCCATGATATCGATGTTGTGTTAAGCCTTGTGCAGTCCCCTCTGGTACGTGCCGAAGCACTGGGTATTTCGGTATTGGGTGATCAGGAGGACATGGTCAGCGCCCGGCTGGTATTCGAATCTGGATGTGTAGCAAACCTGACAGCATCTCGGGTCAGCTATACGCCCGAACGCACCATGCAGATCATCACTCCTACATGTGCAGCAACTATTGATTTTGCCACCCGCAAATCCATACTCGTCGATCCTTCAAGCGACGTTTTGAACCGCACTTTTGATGCAAACACACTGTCAACGTCTCAAAAAGAGAACCTCCGCGACAATTTGTTCGTTGAACTACTCGCCAAACGTGACCTGCCCACACTTGATGTGAATGCCATCGAGCAGGAACAGCTGGACTTCGCACAGGCAATTCGAACAGGCAGTAGCCCCCAAGTCACAGGCAGTGCCGGTAGAGACGCGGTCGCCGTGGCAGAACGCATCCTCGAGCAAGTCGCCCAGCACTCCTGGGACGGCAACCAAGGAACTCGCCGCGGACCACTGGCCATGCCCATCTCCCCTGGCACGTCCCCCATGGCCGATCATTGGAGCGACGACGACACGGTCATTATCCATCGCAAAGCGGGATAATTGTGCGGGTACTTTGCAAAGTATCGTGCTCGCCCGGATATTCCATCCGCGTTAAGCCAAATCGCGATCTTCAAAGAGAACGAGCGCCAATAGCATTGCAGCTGTGCAGTACAGCGCACTGTAGACCAGGGTCATTGCCAAGTAGCTTAGCGGAACCGTCTCTGCGCCGGCTATTGCTCCCTCGATTTCATAATGCTCAAGCACCGGTAAAAGCACGGCGATCAGTCTGCCGACAAATGCTACGAAGACGTTTTCGGCAATAGCCGTTTGTGCTATTTGAGGTCCCAGGTGGCCTAATATGTAAATCGATCCGCACAGGATCAGGTTGGGCAACATCGACAACCGGGTCGAGATGGCCACGCTGACCGAGGCCATGACAACGGCCTCAAAAAACGCCAGCACCAGACCAGGTACGATGCGCACAACTTCGGCATAGCATAATTGCCATTCAGGCACCGCTTTTGAAGATTCACGCGCGTCGTAGACCACTTTATAAGAAACGGTAAACAGGAAAAGAATTCCCAGAATGACAAACATCAACAAGAGGGGCCAGGCGATTCCTAGAAATTTGCCCAGAATAAACTGCCTGCGGCCGACCGGTTTAGAAAGTACGGTCAGGGCTGTCCGTCCTTCAATTTCGTCAGCCACCGACACGCTTGCCGTCCAAAGTGCCGTGATGATTGCCAGCATCTTAATCGTCGTCATACCTGAGGTGGTGAGCATTTTTACATCCTCACCAAACGTGTTGTAAGGTATATAAACGAAAGCAACCAAGGCGGCTCCACCAATAATCAGCAAGAGCATATACAAAGGCTGGGACACGGCTTCTTTTGCCGTTGCCGTGGCGATAACCGACACATTGGGGGCTATCCAACTCACCAGAAAGTAAAGCAAAAAGAGCAGGACAACTCCCCCTGCTGCGATCTCCAATTGATGGACTTCTGGCATCTCGACATCGGTCGTAAAAGTTGCTTTCACTACCGTGGAGACATCGCTTTCGTTCGTAATAAAAAGTGTCGTTACATCCTCTTTAAAAAAACGCGGGAGATTGCTACTTGGACTCCATTCGATGCGTCTATCCTCAACAATCAGCAACGGATCGGCAAAACCTTTTCCCGCTTCCGCATTGACCGCAATCTCCTGCTCACTCTCAATTGTGTAGCCCAGCAATTCGTCAACACGAAATGGAACTTTCACTTCAACATCTTCTCTTCCTGCTTCGACAGTCTCTGTAAAAGAAACCTTCCCCACATGTGGCAGTCGCTGGAGTGAAGAAACAAGCCGATCAACGGGCATCACAGGAATGGCTACCAGGGCCAACGCTGCCAGAGCAAGCAGCACGTAAGTAATCGGCAATAAAACGCTTTCGGATACGGTACGCAGCATCGATTTGGCCAAATGCCGATTGACGGCCCAACAAAGGACCCAAATCACAATCAGCAACAAGGCCCCAATCGTGGTACCAACAGCAAGCAACCAGAGGGGAGTCAACCAAATAGCAAGATTCGACATAGGGTAAGGACTTACTCTTTCAAGAATGGAACAACTTTAAAAATCACAACATTAAGAATCTAAAGCACCACGGGTCACTGGCTGGAGGTCCAACAGGGGGTCATGACGAAAATTCACATTCACAAACCTACCAGGAAAACTATCCCCAGGAACACATTCATGGAGACCAAAAACGCCCCTCTGAGAGACTTTCATGCAAAACATTTATCCCCATCTAAAATATTTA
This sequence comes from uncultured Planctomycetaceae bacterium, assembly GCA_963935315.1. GTDB lineage: Bacteria > Planctomycetota > Planctomycetia > Pirellulales > Lacipirellulaceae > Bythopirellula. Next base: position 5,587 of record CAWWCC010000056.1, read on the forward strand.
TCCCCGCCTAATAGTTGACCAAATATTTTCAGCTGCCCAAATTTAATAACTATCCATACTAATAGCTGCCCATACTAATAGCAGATCGTGAAGCTCGCAAACTCGCCCGTTGCCGGACGCTGGTCGCAACGGGCGCTACGGATGTGGTCTGCCCTTTGTTCGCCCAACTCTTGCAGAAAAGCATCGAGTTGGTCCACGGGCCCCTCAGAGACAACCTCCACCCGTCCATCGCTCAAATTGCGGACGTACCCGGTGATTTGGTAATTGCCGGCAATCGACTTTGCTGTGTAGCGGAATCCAACCCCCTGGACGTGACCCGTGTAATAGACCTGACGACGCTCAAAAGCTCTAGAAAACACACCTTTTTACCCATTGGCTGGTAGTCGACCTCCAGCATAAAGCTTCAATGATAGCAAATATACCGACTCCAGCAGCAGCCAGCTAGGTCTCAGGCCCCTTCATTCCTCGCTCCTATTGACCCTGGGCAGCCGTTCGCCTACTCTCCGCCACCCATGAATTGTCTTCCTCACACATTGTTCTGGATTGTTCTGCTTGCCTCAGGCAATCTGATTTTACCCCCTGCCGTGGCCCAGCCAGTAGCAGGTGGACCTGCCCAAGTGGGACTCGTCGTGCTTGAAAATGGCAATGTCGTTCGCGGCAATATTCGACTCCTGGACGATCACTACCGTGTGGAATTTCCTGGTGGCGAATTACGTGTCAAAGTTAAACACGTAGAAATGTTCTGCAAAGATCTCGATCAGGCCTACCAACAGCGCCGAGAGAATCGAACCGCTACGAGCGCTGACGCACACCTGGAGCTGGCACGTTGGTGTATGCGCTACGATCTGCATGATCAAGCGGCACGTGAACTTGAAGATGCGAGAAGCATTGATTCAGAACATCGTAAACTGCCCCAACTAGATCGTCAGCTTAAGCAGCTGGTCAAACTCGCAGCGAGAACAAGACTTACGAATACGGTTGTTCCACCCTCTCCCGAAGAAGTAGCCCAGCAACAACAACTTGATGAGAAAATCCTAAAAAAAGCTCCCCAGTGGGCACGTGTTTTATTCGTGCGTCAGGTGCAACCTATGTTAGTCCATTCATGTGCCACTGCCGGCTGCCACCAACCCGGATCCTCTCAAGAGAATTTTCAACTGGACCGTCTGGCCATCGATGCAGCGGGCCATCCTCATGTGACCCAACATAATCTGGCTGCCACGCTCTCCCAAATTGACTGGGACGCACCCGAACAAAGCCAACTACTACAGCAAGCGCATGCTGCACACGGTAAAGCTGAAAAAACATCACCAGGCCCCCTGCCGCCTCACAAAATGAAACTCCTGAAAATGTGGGTAGAACAATTGGCTACTGTCCATCGTGCCCAAACCGAAATAGACTTGTTGGCCTCAAAACGAGACAAGATTCTACCTGACAAGACAGCAACACCACCGCTTGAGAAAATGCCCGAAAAAGTACAGCTAACCGGCTATACGCAGCAGGATCCCTTTGATGCGGCCTTCTTCAATAGCCGCTATGGTCAAAAGCCTGCCACAGAAGCGCCAACAGATGAACAGAAAAAGTAGGCAACTACTCCTCAGGATTCTTTAACTCCACCGTATGCGGCTGTACCAGAGTTGTCCCGATAGCCGCATCTGCTATCGATGAGTTTTCTGCAGGGATCTCAGGGGTATCGGTTTCCAGGGATGACCAATCTTGAAAGCCACCGGATGCACTCCCTGCGCGTGCGGACTGCGCAGAATAAGGGCCATCCAGAACGGGTGGCAAGTGGTCACAACAATGATCGCACATACGACAACCGCCAGTTAGCAGGATCAGGAACAAGCTGCCGACGAATAAACGATTCATCGGGATGCCTCCAAAAGAAGTGTGATGATTTGGACTAGCCCATCATCGAATACGAATAGACCCCTCTCAGCATCGTCCATCAAAGCGCTGCAAGGTGAGAGAATCTGGCCAGCCCTGCTGCTGTCAATGCTGTCGCTACCCTTCGAACTGAGAAGTAAGTCCCACAAATGGGTTTCTCTGTTTTTCGGCACCTATGGTAGTTGCAGATCCGTGTCCGGGGAGCACGATCGTATCATCGGCAAGTGGAAAGAGTTTGTCGTAAATGGATTTTTTAAGCACCTCAAAACTGCAGCCGGGAAAATCGGTTCTGCCTACACTGCCGGCAAACAAAACATCACCACCAAAAACTTGAAGAGGGCTCAATCCCAAAGCCAAAAACACCACATGGCCTGAAGAATGTCCAGGCGTTTCTCTCACTTCCAAGCGAAAACCGGCCAAGTCCAGCACATCTCCTTCATGCACCAGCTGATCAGCGACCGGACTGACCAGCTCGACCCCAAAACCGGCTGACAGATTAGCAATCGGATCGGTCAATTTAGCAGCATCGCCAGCACCAATCACAAGCGGGCAATCGGGCCAACGACTCTTGAGCGCTGCGTTGCCTGCAATGTGATCGGAATGCCCATGGGTGCATAGAATTGCTGCGGGAAGCAGCTCCCGCTGATCGATTTCTGTCAGAATTTTGTCAGGCTCCAAGCCTGGATCAAAAACCAAACAGTCCTGCCTACCTTCAAAGTAGGCAAGATAGGCATTTTCTTCGAAGAGCGTTGAAACGATGGGCAGAATCGTGGGATTATTTAACATATTTGTTGAGAGTGCTGCTAATTAAGGGTGGGCAAACGCGGTTCTCTGGGGGTTCCAGAAAAGTTACTATTTCCTCTGCTTTGGCCTCCAGCTATCATTCCAACCACAGTTGGTCCTCTAACAAATCAGATTGTTGCAGGATCGGTACTGGGTACGGGATAATCCGGTTGCATAGGGAGGTCGGGCTACAAGGAATATTGTAATTGTTTCTCGTACGTCCGGCGATAGTTACCAAATCGCCACCCTTGTTCCTGGGGTTTCTTAAGAAACACAGAGTTACTTGGAAACGCTAGTGCGTGGATTTGCGCCCGATGCCCTCAGATAATCCCCACCCTTAAGAGCTCATCTGTCGTTGTGGTATACCGTTTGCGATAAATTGTGGCAGATCCCCAAGCGGGGGTGCCGAAAGCAATTGGGATTTAACGGACAACGAAGATGGCTGGACAATCGCCTGAATCTCCTAGTGACCAAATCCCCCCAGTGACTGGGGCGTTTAGTGCGTTCAGCAAACCAGACAATATTTTGCCAAGCAGGCTGATTTACCAGGCTTGATACTGGCAACCAGGACGGATCCCCATTACAGAACCTTGGGCAGCCTGCAGGAGAAGAGCCATTATGCGTACCCGCTTCAACACCATCCTATCTGCAAAGTTTATTACGAGGCAGTTTTCTTCCATGCAGCGAATAACAATGCTAGCTCTCACAAACCTGGTTGTTCTCAATCTGGGCGTACATTTTGCCACGGGACAAACATACCCAAATTTAGTGGAACCCATCTATCGGGTTGCTCACGAAGTGCCCGTCGGCCAGACAACCCAAGTCGCATCGCGTATCGAGCATAAACAACCACAGACGCCCTTTGATCTCAAGCAGCGTGCTGGCGAACACCCTTTGATGCCCGCATTACGATTGGCCCGCCAATGCCTGCATAATTATGACGAGAATGTCCATGATTACAGCGCAACACTGATTAAGCAAGAACGCATTGATGGCGTGCTGAATGAGCAAGAAGCCGCCTTTACCAAAGTTCGCAATCAGCCCACCTTCGACGTCTATATGTTTTTTCTCAAGCCAAATCGTGGCCAGGAGTGTCTCTACAAGAGTGTTACGGACGATCCCAAAGGCACACTCTACGCGCGTGGCTCTGGCATGACTTCTCGGCTAGGTGTCATGGAATTACCACCCGATGGTCGTTTGGCGATGCGAGGACAAAAATACCCCATCACCAAACTTGGCTTGCGTAATCTCATCACCGAACTGATTGATGTTGCCAGCAATGATATTAAATTTGGAGAGTGTCAGGTACGTACTGCCCAAAGCCAAATCAACAAGCGATCGGCTACGCTTATCGAAGTTGTCCATCCTGTGGAGCGCAATAATTTCAGGTTCCACAAAGCAGAATTATTCATTGACAACGAACTGAAGTTACCCATTCGCTACGCGGCATACCTCTGGCCCGAGGCACCTGGTTCTCAACCGCCCCTGGAAGAAGCCTATACCTACCTCAACCTCAAAATCAATAACGGCTACACCGACATCGATTTTGATCGCGACAATCCGGAATACTTCAAATAACAACGCAGCCCTACAGCAAACTGCTGAGGCACCACCACGAACGACTCGCGAGGTCTTTGCGCCCCGGTCTCTTCCGCGAGCGGCGGTAGGTTGCCCATGTGCGTCCAGAGCCCTTCGTGCCACAAGTGTAGAGCTGTTTCCTACAAAAGCACCGTCCCGGGAGGCTCCGGCAGAGCCCGTTTTGTTTGCCGGTCTATAAAATGGGTGGCTTGATTTCCCTTAGGTGGTTCGGCAGCAGTTCTTTCAGTCGCAGACGCTATCGCGGAGAATGCCGGCGTGGCCACCAATACAGTCCAAACGCTTAAATAAAATGCTGTATTTTTCCGCCAACGTACCCTGGGAAGATCGGGTTTCGAATGCAAGCCCGAGGGGTTACCCGATCCGGCACCTAATAAGGGCGTCGGCATTTCGGTATTGAGATCAGGTCGACGACAAGTCTCCATTAAAATAACTTCCACACGTCTTTCTACATGTACCATTTCAAACGTGACCTCGTCGAAGCCACATTCCACCAGCTTACCAAACTCATCCCATCGCATGCATGTGTCTGAGATCCGAGCAAGCTCCCTACTCCCACACGAAGTTCCAATTATTTCCTCGAGTTCGTGATCCAAATCGCTCCATAAGGTGGAATTTCGACTACCTCATCCAAATCATCGTAAAGCTTCCCTGAGAGGGCATCGGTCCATACTTCTGTGGCAATCAAATTCAACTCGGTGAGTGGAACTTGTTGCATCTGATTCGTGATATTGTGAATCGCGAACACATTCTGATGGCGATCCGGACTTTCTCGCCAAAATGCAAATACGCCGGGGTCAAAGTGAAGCGTATATTGTGTGGCATTTGGGTGAAAAGCTTCTTGCTGAGAGCGAATTTGAATTCTTCTTTGCATTTCATTAAAAACTTTGGCGTGATGGCTATTTGAGTTTTCTAGATTACCAAGCAGTTCCGTTTCGCTCCAACTATGTCGATTGATTGAACGCGCCCGCCCCGTGGCTTTTACTAGAAGATGATCGTTTTCAGTCGCTAACATACTATGGATATATATTCCAGGGATCCCCTCCAGTGCCAGGACGATCGTGTGAGCACAGATAAAACGCTCGACCTGAAATTCATCGGTTCCCCCTTGAATCGTCCCACGCAGGGCATCATAAAGTGAAATGTTAATTTCGTAAGGAACATCCCGACCGTCGGGCATTGTACGTGTTGAAATACTGCCGCCGAATGATCGCATGGTATCAAGCATTTCCTCCAACTCATTCTCTGTCAACAAACCCTCTGTCGGCCGGACCCCAATCCCATCGTGAGAGGCGAGGAAGTTGAAGTATGCGCGACCGGTGCGCGCGGGGGGCATGGACATCATCCATGTTTTAAGATGGGTGCAATCACCACTTAACAGAGCGTGTATCAAAAGCGGCGGCAGCGAAAAGTTATAAATCAGATGTGCTTCATTGTCGTTCCCAAAATAGGCAAGATTTTCACGGTTCGGGACATTGGTCTCGGTAATGATGACCGAGTCCTCTGCAAGATTCTCAATTAGCAATCGTAGAAGTTTAATGATTTCATGGGTCTTTTTTAGATGTACACAATTGGTTCCTGACTCTTTCCAAAGATACGCAACTGCATCTAATCGAAATAGACGAATCCCTTTTTCGACATGCGACTTAATGATGTTGATAATTTCAAATAACACCTCTGGGTTCGAGTAATCCAAATCAATCTGATCTGGTCCAAATGTACACCAAACAGATCGTTCGCCATCAGCTGTTTCGAATGCTGTGAACAAAGGTGTCGAGCGTGGTCTCACAACATTGGACAAATCAGTTCGCGAAGTAGATTCGATGAAATAATCAACGCCAGGGGAAACTTGGCGAAGGAAGTTCTTAAACCAGCGATGTTGGCTTGAGCAATGATTTAAAACAAGATCGGACATGAGCTTGAAGTCTTTACCTATCGACAAAATGTCTTCCCAACTACCAAGTTCCGGGTTTACTGATTTGTAGTCCGATATAGAGAAACCGTCATCGGAACTATAAGGGAAGAAAGGAAGGACGTGTACGGTTGAGAAAGTGTCGATTAACTTTTGCGCAACAAATTTGCTTAGCGTTTTTAGAGGCATCTGCTGATCACTGACGATCGAGTCACCATAAGTAATGAGCACCGCGTCCTTTTCATCCCATTTGTTTTTCAACGGGGCGCTGGTGCGGCTATAGCCCTTTAAGCCGGACTCATTTAGCAAACGGCTTGTCAGTGTTTCTGCCTCCGCTTCCCCATAAATTTCTGCGACGTGCAAGTGGATTAATGCTCGCAACCGATTAGATTTTCCTCGAGAACGAGCGGCAATGGTTTTTGGCATTGAAAATTCTTCATCATCAGCTTCAACCGCCTCAGCCAGCATCTCAAAAATGTCAGGAATGGCGGATACAACTCGTTTCCAGCTTGGGGTAAACGGGGGATCCATTTTTTGCTTGAGGAAAATATTTCCGGCTTCCATAATGTTTTCGGCAAACATCTCAATGGCGTTTATTTCGGTATGTCTGTCATACGTTAGCCCATTGATCGTTGCATCGTTGCTATGTGACTCGACGAGATCGAGTGCAATGCGGTAATAGGCCGCTTTGATCGTGCGAATACGTTCTTCTTGAAAGACATGCCCTTGTGTTGCCATTTTGCGAAATAGAGAGTTTGCGATATCGATACTCATCCGGGACAACCCTGAAGTGCGATCCTCTCTCGATAGATTCTGATGCTTGTGCTCGTATGAGTCGGCAATGTCTACTTGGCAAATTTGACTAGTCGCATAATTACGATACATTTCTGATAGAATCCCCATTTCCAACCCCCAATTAGATGGGATTCGTATGTTTTCGATAACATCGCGTTGCATCGCAAATTCACCAGCCAATGCATAGCGAAAGCTGTCGAGATATTTTAGATAATGATTGGCTCCGCAAACGGTCTCCATCGCTCTCAGCAGAGGGGTCACGAGCAAACGACAAACGCGTCCATGCAAAAGGTTATCAGCGGTTCTTGCATAAAATCCTTTACAAAACTTGTAGCTTAAGTTCACGTTGCTGACAGGATAAATCAGCCTTGCAAGCATCGATCGGTGATAGTTTTTTATATCGCAATCGTGCAACGCCACGGAATTAGCTCTTCCGGTGGCGAGTACATAACCGAGCATATACCAGACATTTCTGCCTTTTCCCATTTGGATGGGTGCTAAGCCATAAGAGTCAAGCAATTTGTCAATGGCCTTCAGTCTCGGGCCATCGTTCCAGAGTATATTTGGTGTTTGTGGTAGGCGGCCAAAATATTCAAGCGTATGTCTGAATTGATCCCCCGTCGCTCTATCTAATCCAACCACAATTTGGTCTAGGTAAGAAACTTTGCAGAGTTCGTCGACAATTCCGGTTAAAGCGGAGGATTGCAATTCTGAATATAGCGATGGTAACACCAAAGCCATCGGGGATTCTTTGCTCAACCGTAAAAGTTCAGCCTCAAGGTATTCGAACGGACGAGTATTCAGGTTATGAAGTGTTGTAACTACCCCATGTTGATGAAAATCAGCCAATTTAATAAACCCTTCAACAGTAAATTCTAGAGCGATTCAAACAACTCGGAAACGACCGAATTCCAGCCTGAAGGACCGGCTTGAGGGGCATATATTATTTCCCCCCTCCCTTCCAGGACCAAAGTTTCAGAGTGTTTGGAATTTGGGATAACAATACCAAAGTCGGCCTGAGTGATCATGCCTGCATCATTTTGGCTGTCACCCAATGCAATGGAGGTGAAAGTTGCCTGCGGGAATGAGGCCTCGTAGTACTCAAGCAGCTGTTTCATGGCATCGGCTTTATCTGTCTGCCCCATCAGATGAAGAAATCGCCCGCCACGAATTACCTTCATGCCCCTGCGTTCAACTTCCCGTTCAAACATGACGAGTTGGCTGGAGCTATCTTGCCAGAGAATCGGTTCCGATACCTGACGTCGAAGTGCCCTTTCTGCTTGTGCAACGCTTAGACCAGTGAGCTGACCTAATTCGAGAGCAGACCAATCAGAAAAACCTTGTAATCGAAAACCGAACTCGTCACGCAAAGTGGCTATAGCCAGGAGGATCCTATCCCTACTTAAGCCATTGGTGAGAGTCCTGTAGCCTTGATGATTAGGTTCGTCAGGAATTTGGCTGGAGAGTGGGTGGCTATTTGGAATGGCGATAACACCACCGTTCTCACCAATGAAAGGCGCCTGCGTACCAAGTTTTCCAGCAAAATAACAAAGCTCGGAAAATGTCTTACTCGATGATAAAACTAGTTCCGCGCCTTTGTTTTCCAACATCTTAAGCGCCGGGGTGGCGTGGGCCCAATCATATGAGTGTTTGTCCAACAACGTCGCATCAAGATCGGTGAAGACAATGAATCGAGTTTCCTGCTTGAATGATCGGTTAACCATTACTTGCCAACTCCGGAACGAATTTAGAAACGGATTCCGGGGCACTTCTACGTGAAACGCTGCTCCCTATTCGAAAAAAGATCCGATTACAGTGTTCGGGGACGGTATCTTTGGTTAACCCCCTGTTAAGAGGAGAAAGCCTTCGAAACAGAACTCCCTTGCCCGTGAGAGCGGGATTTGAGAGCGTTTGAAAATAGGCGGTAGGCGAGAGCATTAGACTCTTTACTTTGCTTAATGATAAGTAATGAACAACCATTGCATTGCAACGTGGTTTCATCGCTAATCCGCCTTAGCTTCAAGTCTATTGGATTTTCCATACCAGCGAAAGATGGGCTATTACTTTTCTAATTTCCTAACGTCGATAGGCCAGATAAAAAATTCAAATTCCGCGGCACAGATAGGGGAAGAAGACTACCGGCTTAGAAGCATCCCGAACCATTATGAACCTGTGCAATATCTACACGTTTCTAAATATTCCAAATCACGCGGTGGCGTATAATAAATCGACAACCCTCAGGAAATCGCTTAAAATAAAGGGCTTAAACAATGGAACGCAATGTAAACACATTATCGACGCGACTGCTATACCTTGTGCTGTTTTTCGTTTTAAATTCGTCGGTCACTGCGCAAGAGCGTTGGTTGGAAG
>CAWWCC010000057.1:0-14688 GCA_963935315.1 uncultured Planctomycetaceae bacterium
CGACTACGCTTTCGCTGCGTCGGTCTCCAAGCGACTACGCTTTCGCTGCGTCGATGGCCTCTTGCAGGCGGGCTTTGGGCTGGACTCCGACAAAGCGGTCTACGACCTCTCCGTTTTTGAAGACCATGAGCGTGGGGATGCTGCTGACTCCGTAGCTCTGTGCGGAGTTGGGGGCCTCGTCGACGTTGATTTTGGTAATCTTGGCAGAACCTTCGTTTTCGCCCGCAAGTTCTTCAACCATGGGAGCTATTTGACGACAGGGCCCGCACCAAGGAGCCCAAAAATCAACCAGAACAGGATTATCAGATTGCAATACTTCCGAATCAAAATCATTATCATTCACTTCTTGAATACCCATAATCGTCCACTCCTTATAGTTTATTATCGTGTTATTTTAGCGATGCCCTGCTATTTGCAGCGATCCTGTATTTATCGGTCTTCAATGCGATGCCCGATCCCGCTGAGCCGCACAACTAGTTGTGTCAACCAATCAGCCCGCTAAGCTGGCAGCGATGCAGCCACATCACTCATGCCAAGACGTCGCACCTCCAGTACGCAGCAAACCGACTCGCGGTTCAAAGGCTCAAAATCTTCCAATTCCGCACTTTCGCTCAGAAACAGGATTATTGGGGATTGCAGTTCGGCTGTCAACGAAGCACATACCGTATTCAGGTGAACTGCGCAGTTAACAAACCACAAAGGACACGAAGATCACAAAGTTTGCGTAATTTCAATAACTGCGGATTTCCAAGGTTTTTGATCCCATTTATTATGACCTCTGTGCTCTTCGTGGCTGGAAAAACGACTGTGCAGTACGCCTATACCGTATTGCCATCACTCTTGAGTATGGAGATACTGGTGGACGGCAGATATTCTGCTTAGCCCCCTTCTGTCTGTTTACTGGTTTGGCCCAATCAAGGGTCTCTTGGGTTTGAGGAGATTTTCACTATGGCTCGCACCCCCAGCACCATGTTACCCCTGGGAACTTCAGCACCCGATTTTTCACTCGTGAATGTCGACGCTCAAACGGTTTCTCTTAGCGATTTTGACGATGCGCCAGCACTACTCGTTATTTTCATGTGCAACCACTGTCCCTACGTCATCCATGTGGCAGATCACCTGGCCCAACTTGGGCAAGAATATATGGCCCGTGGTTTGGCCGTGGTGGGAATCAATTCAAACGACGTCGCCAGTTACCCGGCTGACTCGCCTGAACAAATGGTCGCCGAAGCGGAAGAACGTGGGTATGTATTTCCATACCTGTATGACGAAACACAAGAAGTTGCCCAAGCTTACCAGGCAGCTTGCACACCTGATTTTTTTCTTTTTGATAAAAATAAGAAACTTGTCTATCGAGGCCAATTGGATTCGAGTCGTCCCGATAGCGGAATACCGGTAACGGGTGAAGATCTGCGTCTTGCAATCGATACCGTACTCTCTGGCCAGACACCGTCTGAGGATCAGACCCCTAGCCTGGGATGCAATATCAAATGGAAAGCTGGCAACGAGCCGGGCTATTTAGGGTAGCCCGCTTAGGATAGCCTGCTCTCCGAACCCCTCCCCAGAAAACAGATGAGTGGGATTATTTTTTGGGAGGATGTCACCTTGGGTCAAGTATTTCACAACTCACATCCAATACACGGTGGACTATCCCAATGAAGGTGTAATTCGAGAGACATCGGTCAATTGGCGCACCACCTCTTCAGCACTCCCTGTCTCAGCAAGTATGGACATTTGCCGGTCTGCCCAACTAGGTGAAGCTGCAATTTGCCGGCAATGCTCCAGGTAGGATTCACAACCCAAGTTGGCGGCAACCGGCGTGAGCTTATCCACCAATTGATCGACAGCTTGGGATACTGTTACGATATTGTAATTGTAAGAATCCACAAGCTGTGCTGCCGTACCAAAACGGGTAGCACGCCATTTATTTTGCCGAACCATCATCGGATGGCAATCATGCTGGTAAGTGCCGCCGTCTATTTCATCCGATAATGCTTTAACCAGACACTGTATTAGGGCAGCTACGGCCAAGGTATCCTCTAAATTCCCTGGCATATCACATACACGGACCTCCACCGTTCCAAAGCTGTGATGGGGACGAACGTCCCACCAAATTTCACGAATTGAATTGATAAATCCGGTGTCCACCATGTGATTCACAAGCCAAACATATTCACTCCAATTGCGCATTAATGTGGGCATACCCGCCGTCGGGAGACCCTCCATAACCTTCGAACGGTGTGATTGCAAACCTGTCTTCCGTCCCTCCCAAAATGGGCTGCTGCTAGTCAGCGCAAGCAGGGTAGGCAAATGTCGGAGAATTCGGTCACAAATCATTACAGCTTTATCACCTGAGTCGACCCCCACATGAACATGCAACCCAAAAGTCACCAGGCGCCTGGCTAGCTCTTGAAGTAATTCGACCAACTTATGATAACGATCATTCGGCGTAACCTTTTGCTCTCGCCAGGGAGAAAAGGGATGCGTCGCTCCCCACCACAAACGTAACTCGGCTTGATCCGCTGCTTTTTCGAGCTTTCCAATTTTGCCTTGCAAATCCTGCTCAGCTTCGTTGATCGTTTCGCAAACGCCCGTATTGATCTCTACCACACACTGCATGAGTTCGGGTTTGACCAGCGCCTTATCTTCTTCAGAAAGCCAATTTTCCAAATCGGCATACGAGCTGGAAAGCGCCATTGTGTTGCTATCAACCAACCCCAACTCAACTTCGATACCAAGTGTAGGACGCGAATTTGATGTAAAGTCAATCGTGGCCACGACTCGTTTTCCTTGCCTCAGTCATCATTAAGTTATTCACGACAAGTCTTGCTAGACTCGGATCTAGTCTCGATGGTTATCGAATAGCAAAAATCTCAATTTACAGTTTGGAAGCCATAATAACTGTACGCGCTAGCACTTCGACTCCAAGATCTAATGCAACTTCATCAACATCAAACGTAGGAGTATGCAAAGGGGTGACAGCAGCCAGGTCTGTTGCACATCCCAGGCGGAACATGACACCTGGAATCTTCTCTAAATAACAAGCAAAATCTTCGCTTCCCATGCTGGAGCGGGCAATCAACTGCACATGCTCATCACCAACCACTTCTTCTGCTTCACGCCAGACTAACCGTGTCAAGTCAGCGTCATTGTAGACAGAGGGGATACTTACTCTGAATGCCACTTCTATCTGCGTACCAGTAATTTCCGAAACTCCATCCGCAACTTGCCTGATTTGCTCAATTGTACGAGTACGCACCTCGGTTTCCAATGTGCGCATCGTCCCCCAGAGTTCAACCGTATCAGGAATCACGTTGGGGTTTTCTCCTCCCAAGATCTTCCCAATGGTCAGCACAACTGCATCGTGGCTGTCGGTCGCACGTGGCACAAATTGGTAAAGCGTGCTGATAAGCTGAGCAGCGGCTCCAATAGGATCCTTGGACTCATGCGGTCGCGCTGCATGCCCTCCCTGTCCACGAATCGTGATTTTTAATGAATCACAATGTGCCGTTAAAGTACCAGAGCGCAAGGCAATCTCACCCGTACGACGAGCCGGATCGACGTGCAACGCAAAAATATTATCCGCTCCTTCAAGCACACCTGCTTCGATCATTTGTCGCGCCCCAGTGGCAGTCTCTTCGGCAGGCTGAAAGATAGCCCGATAACAAAGGGGCCAAGGACAACAATCCATCTGTGAAAACTTCGTCAGCACTAGAATTGTGCCATAAATAATCGCCGCATGCGCATCATGACCACAAGCGTGCATAATACCTGGGTTTGTACTCTTATAAGTAACCTGTTTGCTATCTTGAATACGCAAGGCATCAATATCACCACGCAACACGATACAAGGTGCTGAGACATTCTTGGTTGGACTATTGGCAACCACACCACAGCCTTCAGGTCCCATGCGCACATCCAAGCCGAGTTTACCCAATAGTTGGTAGAGGTGCAGGCTGGTCTGCAACTCTTCTCCACTCGGTTCTGGATGCGCATGCAAATGGCGGCGCAGTGCGACAACCTCGCCAGAACTATCAGCTACTATTTTGTGGAGTTTTTCTTTCCAATCCATGAAAGCCAACGTGAGAAAAGCGCAGTACTTCAGTCCGATTGGACAGAATCGTACACGGAACTACACTGATTGGATAGATTATTGCAGATGACACATTATTCAGGTAATTGATTTCCGCATATCCAGTCGTATATCCAGTAATGACGCGAAAACCCATTCGCTCCATGTTGTGTTGTCGCATTCTCCTAGAATTCCACGAATTCAGGCACAGTCAATTCCGGCAAAATTCCCTGATCGAATCCCATCTTGAGGAATCTGGCGACCGACTCACGTCCTTCGGGACCAAAATCAAGTGTCCGGTCATTCACATACATGCCGACAAACTTGTCGGCCTTATCCTGATCCAAATCTCGACCGTATTGTAAGGCATAGTCCAAAGCCTCCTGACGGTTATTGAGCCCATATTGGATGCTCTCATACAAGAGGCGTTGAACTTCTTGAATCGTCTCCGATCCTAAATCTTTACGAATTCCGTTTGCCCCCAAGGGTAATGGCAAGCCACCTGTAAGTTCATGCCACCAAACGCCAAGATCAACGACCAGTTGCAAATCACTGTTGGCATAGGTCAGCTGACCTTCATGGATGATGAGTCCCGCATCGACAGACTGCCCTTCGAACTCCCCTTCAGCCACAGCGGGAATTATTTTATCGAATGGCACCGGAACAAATTCAAAATCCTGTCCTAAGCAAAGCCTCAAAGCAAGAAACGCGCTGGTAAGTTTACCCGGAATGGCAATTGTCTTGGCTTTAAGATCTTCTACATGGCATGCTTCGCGCGCGACAACCATCGGGCCATAACCTTCGCCCATGCTTGCTCCGCAACTACAGATTGCGTACTTGTCGTGCAAATAGGCGTAGGCATGGATACTAATCGCCGTGAGTTCCAACTCGCCTGTGAAAGCACGCTGATTCAATGTTTCGATGTCGACCAATTCATGGGTGAATCGATAGGGCCCCGTATCCACATGGTCGTTGGTGAGCGCATGGAACATGAAAGCATCGTCTGGATCGGGGCTATGCCCTACGCGAATGAGTTGTTTCGTTTCGGCCAATGTCACAAAAAGGTTCTCCTCGCTGGTGCATGGTCGCTTGACACGTGCGGACTAGTGATTCTCACCAAACACCCCCAAAAGGCAAGTTGGAAAGCTCTAAGCCAAATCATAGGCCCGAAATCGGCAGCGCGTCAATCACCGATCACTAGAGGTCTGCGTAACTCTAGCAAAAGAACCGTAGTAGCAGCATATTTCTAACAAGCCAGAAGCCTAGCCAAGGGCCCCAAACAAGGTCCCCCTAAGAGGAGCGAACAGGTTTATCCAGGCTACGCTTCAATCGAAATACCCTGGATGGGTGTCCCCAATTGTGGGCGCATGTGCGGCAAGCCTGGTTTTACAGCCTGGGTGGCCTTGTCGGCTTCAAGTTTCTCGCAAACCATCTTCCAGGTTTCCTGCTGGTAGGCGAGCAAATCAAGACAGCTTTTCAGTTTTTCAACATCCTCGTTAAATCGACTGAAAATCAGCTCACGATAGATAAAGGCATACTGTTCTTCAAATTGTTTCGAAAATGATTCTTTCCCGGCTGCAGAACTATGGGTCAATTCATCGACCACATCACTCATCTTTGCTAACAAAAGATCGACATCTGCAAAATCAGCTTTCTCTGACCAGATTGCCAGAGCCTGACGGCCGAATCGAATAGCACCATCCAAGAGCATTAAATGCAACTGGAGTTGTGATGCCGTGAGAATCTTACTTTCTAAATACTGATTGCGGGATGGTTGAGTCATGCGGACTTCTCTTACAATTGGAATTGGGGGGCGGCAAAATACAGGGCAGGGTTTATCTCGAGGTACTTACAAGTGGTGCTAAAGGTTGGAGTGCACTTAGTGCCGTCTGACTGGATTGCAAACCGGCAATCACTTGTTCTAGTTGAAAAAATTGCAGGAGCAACACTTCACGTTGTCGATCCAGGGATTCGTTAAATCGATCAATACGATCTTGGTTGATATCAATGGTTGCCTGGAGTGAATCGTTTCGGTTGGTAAGCAAACCATTGTCGGCACCAGCCAACGATTCGATGGCGCTGTCAAATTTAGCGACTATGCCTCCATCAGAATCGACAAATAACGTTTGCAGACTCTTGGCGTCTTCGGCAAATGCCTCTTTGAGTTGGGCCACATCGAATTGAAGTTTGCCTTCTCCATCAACACTTAAGCCAATCTCCTCCAGCGATTCGAAACTGCCTACACCGGTATATCGATCTGTTACAAGTCGTGACAATTCGGTGTCCACGCGCAAGGCTTCGTTGGTACCAAAAAGCAAGCCTGTAGTAAGGTCTGCTTCGTTAAAATCAGTCAACCCATCCAGGTCACTCCGCAGTGCATTATACGAATCAACAAAATCTTCGACGAGCGAAACAATCTCACTGTCGGTTTGGGTCACCGACACATCGACTGAAGTTGCGCTTGCAGCCACCACCGACAAATCAACACCACTGATAACTTGATCAAATTCATTGGTTGGAGAGCTGATGAGTATACCAGAACCCGCAATTCCCTGTTCGCCTAACACAAGCAAAGCGTCTCGTGCAGAGGAGGTCTCTTTGAACTCAAATCCCGATGTCCCTGGATCCAACAGGATCGCGTTCGCCGAACCCGTCTGGTCCACAACGAGCGAAAGCCGGAAACCGACGCCATCGAAAAAAGCACTGGCAGATACACCTGCATCAAGCTCATTGATCTTATTGGCAACCGCTTCTAAAGCACCCTGGCTTGCGCTCTGAGCTGTGAACAAGCCAATGCCATCAATACTGGTGGTCGTGGTTTCGGTACTGAGGATTTTTAAATCGGCGGCAGCCGTACCATTGACGTCTTCGACCAGGAGATTCTCTGTTCCACCTGCGTTATCCGTTAGCAGGATACCTGTGCCTGAACTGTTAATACTGGCTGTGACATTCGCACCCGTTGAAGCACGGTCATTGATTACATCGACCAATTGTCCAATGGTTGTAATTCCTGCATCGGCACCATTTAAATCAATAACCGTCACACCGTTATTATTGATACCCCCTCTGGAGTCTGTGATCCGGATGTCACTTGCATCAATGCCCGTTCCATCATTGAGAGAAGCCAAACTGATCGACTGAGAAGATCCGTCGATATCCGTCAAGTCAATCGCGTAACTACTCGTACCATCGATCACCTGGGTGTCTTGACCATTGATGTCAACTATTTCGCTGCCACGTGTCAGGTTCAAATCTGCTGCCAAAGTGCCGTTAATATCAGACACTCCAAGCGTCGCTGAGCCCGTTGCCGTATTGGTCAGAAAAATCCCATCCCCCGCATCATTAATACTGGCTATCACACTTACCTTTGTGGAAGCATTGATTGCATCTATAACATCTCCAATGGTTTTGGCCTCGCTTCCTGAAGTGTTCAGGTCTATGGAATCCGTGGCCCCATCGCTGTCTGTTATTTTAATATCACTTGCCGTGATGCCCTGCCCTCCATTTAGCGATGAAAGCAGTGTTGCTTCACTAAGTGTTTGTCGCCCCAGAGAACTGCCCACACTCGAGTCCTGGGCAACGTTCAGCGTGATACCGAGAGCATCGCTCGTTCCGTCGCCACTCGCAATGACCAGATTGCCCGTCCCGCCGCTCGTGTCCAATACCGTGATTCCATTGCGCGCGGCATTAATGGACGCCGTAACCTCCACAGTAGAATTGTTAATCAAATCCACCACTTCACTCAGGGTCTCGGCAGGTGAAAGATCAACCGTGTCTGGACCACCCCCTGCACGGTCTGTGATATCGATGCTGCCCAGTACAATGCCATCGCCACCTTGAAGACTTGAAACTAACGTATCTCGCAATCCTGAGGTGATCCGACTGCCCGTAATCACTCCCCCAGCAGCAGTCGTCGTTAAGCCCAAATCATCGGCAGCCGAACCTGTGATACCGTTTGTAACAGCAAAGGTACCGGCGCCTGCAGTCAAATCCGTAAGTTCGAGCCGATTGCCATCAGCCGATATAGCGGCAGTCAACTTGCCAGTAAAATCTGTATCGTTGTTAATCGCATCGACTACATCACCAAGCGTCGTGGAGCCAGAAAGATCAACACCCGCGGACGTATTGTCGAGCAGCGAAATTGTCAGGTCATCGATATTCGTTGTATCGTCCGTAATACGTACACCGTTGTAATCGTTTAACGTGCTCAGCTTCGTGTCTGCATGCAATGAGAACACATCACCGCCAGCGACTGTTGAAGCCGTGGTGCTGATGCCGTCGAGCCCCAGGTCGACAGCCGTTGTACCACCGTTTACTTCTTGCACCGTAAGCGTACTTGCTCCTCCAATATCGTCTGTGAGCACAAACGTATCGCCATCCACTGTGGCTGTGATGTTAATCCTGGTATCTGAATTGATGACATTGATTACATCATCGACGGTGCGTGCCAAACTGAGATCAATCACAGCTGAGTTACCAGCAAGATCCGTAATTCTGATTTCGCCCCGAGCCACACCACTTCCTGAGTTTAGCTCACTGAGCGAAATTCCCTTATCAACAAAACCGCCAAACCCGAAGCTCAGTGAACCAGTGCCTTGAATATCATCAAGAGTATCAAACCGCTGACTGATTAATTGCTGTGAGCTGGCCGTTAGTACGGGTTTGATTTTAAAACTGCCCAAGGGAGGATTACCTCCACTGGAAAGACTGGTAGTAAGCACATCTTCGTCTTGCGAAGTCACTTCTCGTGCTTGGAAGGGGCCTGATACATTCAGCTTGCTCAAATCAAATCGTAAACTAAGCAGCCGGGTGGACAGCGAATTAATCGCCAGCTGCTGTTGCTGCAAACCCTGGTTACGTGAAGTAAGCAGATCTCGGGGTGCACCGGCAACCTGGATTAATTTATCCACAGTATCCGTAATTGGAAGCCCTGTGATCAAACCCACATTGGACGTAATTCTACCCATAGAAAAAAGCTGCCATTAGCATATTGCCAAATGATTGACCCGCATCCCCCCCCAATTTCATCTGATTTGTCGCCAAGCGAAATCAATAGGTATGCCAGGGGGAATCAGCGCACACACTCGGTATTTATCGGTCCGTTTTACGTGATCGCTAAAGTTTGTATTGATGGCACCAGCCTCCTTACTGGTAAGTGCTAGCATGGGCACTGGTATTCCCGATTGTACGGACCGTATCGAAAAGCCCCCCCTATTAACATGGCTCCCACGAGACGAAGCAATTATGAGCACCCGACGATAGCCAGACGCAAAAACAAGACAAAAAAGCAGTCAAGCGGCAAACCCAGGAGTAGCAGCCGAAAGAAGCTTTTGGATCGGACGAGACTGCCAGCAAATCGCTCTAAAAGTAGCCAACTAACCCTGCCGCAAGCCCTAGACCGTGCTGTAGCTTTTCACAATTCAGGCAAGCTTTCTGAAGCGGAAGAAATATATCGTAAAATCCTCAAGCCCCAAGACAACATGCCAAATCTCAACGGATAGCAGCGCGTCGCCGCTTCCTGGTAAACATCATGCGGTGCCCTGTACCTGCAACTCGAAATACCAAAAGAAAAAAACCGGCCCGACCAAACTGGCCGAACCGGCTTTTTTTATTAAAATCAAACGAATTGCTTACCGGAGCAAGGCCAATACGTTCTGCGGGTTCTGGTTGGCAATCTGAAGCACGGTTATGCCCGACTGCACGAGAATCTGCGATCGTGTGAGTGCAGCCGATTCGCTTGCGAAGTCGGCGTCACGGATCGAACTCTCTGCTTCGGTCAAGTTGACCAAAGTGTCATTCAATGCCTGCTTATTGGTTTCAAGGGTCGCCCTTTGGAATGCACCCAATCGACCACGTAGTGAGGTAACTTCGTCGATTGCTTCTTGGACAATCGAAGCGGCAACATCCAGATTTTTACTGGTTAGCTCATTGGCTCCACCAGTACCCAACTCGAACAGCTTACCGCTCGCACCACCCAGCTGGGCCGTATTCACGCTACCTACACCAAGTCGAGTCTGTTGGTTACTTACCACATCAGGACCTAGTTGGAATAGCGCACCACCACCCGTGATGTCAAAGCTTGCGGTACCGGTAAAGCCAGCCGCTAATGTCGCTGTTAGATCGAGAGTCGCCGTATTGATCGTCAGCACATTACTATCGCCAGTTGCCGTAACACCGTTCACAGTAGCAGCGATGTTTGTTCCCACTTCTCGCGAGTCGGTGAATAGTGCTGCAGTATCGTCAATCACAGACAAATCCACTATTGCATCGGATCCATAGGAAGAAGATGTGAGTTCCAGGGTCGTGCCATTAGCTGTTGCTTCAACACCCGTGGCATCGCTAACTAGGTTAATACCATCTACCAGCTCGGTGAGAGTCGTGTTGGCACCGAAACTCAGTACCTCAGCACCATTGGTTCCAGCCAACTCCAGCACAACTGCATTAACAAGACCACCTGCCTCCACGCCACCAGCAAAGGCAGCTGCAGCATTGATGTTATCTGCACCCGCACTTCCGGCAGTGCCCGTGTCGGCATCGTAGTTGCCGTCACCCGAATTCACGGTCAGAGCTGCATCGAAGTCCGCCAAGTTATTGATAGCTGTATTGATAGCCGACAATGCAGTGACACCATCGTCTTCTACATTGACGGTAATCGTATCCGTTCCAGAATCGTATGTGGCGGTTGGAGTCGCATTGCCCGTACCGTCAACCTCTGCGATTGTGATGGTCGTTCCATCACCACCCGTTCCGGTAGCGGCTGCAGTCACGACAATGTCAGCATCGCCCGCATCACGGCCCGTGGTTGTCAACGCAGCAGTCGCTGCAGCAGCTTCAGCAGCCGAAATTGTCTCGTTGCTCGTTACCACAGCAGTTGCAAATTCAGCTTCGGCGGCAATCACAGCTGCCACATCGTCAAGATCAGCCGTATCGGCAGGCTGGGTGACATCTACAGTCAAGGTACCAGCGGCATAGGCTGCATTGTCTGAAGCAGCTCCAAGATTGAGCACAATGGTGGTAATGCCATTTAACAAATCGCCTTGGCCAGCGGCAGTTGTCACAAGAATCGAACCACCACCAATAGTCAATGTGGCTTCACCATCGACTTCCGAGTTCGTTGCATCGATCGTAGCCGTGGCAGCAACTGGGGTAGTCGCAGCTGGTACATTTTCGATGTCCACCTGGGCTTTGGTAGCAGCCGTGGTGACATCGATATCTACGCTAATGGATCCTGTAGTACCAAGGTTGGCCTGATCGATATTAAGATCCGTAATATTGCTGAAGTCCGCATCAGTCGACGAAGTAATGAAATCCAAGCTGCCATCGAGTAATCGACGACCTTGGAAAGTGGTGGTCTGTGCAATTCGATTCAAAGCTTCAAGTGAGCTGTCTAGCTGCAACTGATTAGCAGACAACTGCTCATCAGAAAGTGCTCCCGCATTAGCCGATTCGGTGACCAAGCCACGAATATCATTCAGGAGCGAGCTAACCTGGCCCAAAGCACTGTCAGCCGTAGCAATCACTTGATTGGCTCGATCCGTATTGCTGATGGCACGACGGATTGAAGTGATATCACTACGCAAGTTTTCACTTGCAATCAAACCAGCAGGATCATCCTTACCTGTATTGATACGCAAACCGGTACTGAGCCGGGTGAGAGCTTCGTTCAAGCTTGCATTTGAGCGACTCAATGTATTTTGGGCAACCAGCGAGCTGACATTTGTGTTAATTCGAGTCATCGTTAAACACCCCTATGGATAAAAACCAGTTTTCTTAGGAAGACCGGATTGGGGAGTCTAACGACTCCGGCCTGTCATAGTTCGTTTATGGGCCCGGGGACTTTCCCACAAGAAAATTTACCGTTGTCAATTCTTATTGACGGTCCTCGGCATCCATCCATCTGTCCCGTTTGGATTCCATCGGAGTAATTCCGATTACTCAACTCTAGGACAGCAACCGTGCACTGCGCAAAAAAAATGCGATCCTTCCGGCTGGTAGACTGCCTTTGGGTCAGTTATCGTCGTGTGAATATGGGCCTTTCAAGGCGAAGAGAGGATTTTCGGCCGAAATTTTTTGCCTGTTCCGAAACGAAACATCTAATCGTTGCAACCCGTAAAGTTGTTAGAGTTTTAGCGATTCTATTCCAGCCGGGCCTTCAGAATTGGCAGATGCTGGCCAAGAAAAAATAACCTGAAACGCCCATTTTGGGACCCGCTGCCTATGCAAAAAGAAAGAAAATCTGCCCGAATCTTGTCTCGGACTCAATCATCTAATGCTTACTGGGGCTCGGGCGATCCGGTTCCCGGATCCAATAATCGGGCATCATCAGGCTTGAGCAACGCCGCTTGTCGGTTCTCTCGTTGAATGGCCTCGTAGACTTCGCGGCGATGCACAGAGATCTCTTTAGGTGCATCAATACCGAGTTTTACCTTATCACCACGAACGTCGACAACGGTAATGACGACATTGTCGCCGATAATAATGCTCTCGTCGCGTTGTCTCGACAAAACCAACATCGGAATCTCCTGGTAAAGTAGGCAGTGCCCACCGGATTATGTATTGTGTTTAGAATCTGTGAGCCTAGCCCTCAGAATCCTGCTATGCCGTACGTTTAAGCGATACGGCAGGTGTATTGATGGCAAACTGTATGGGGTGAGCATCTTTGGCAACAACCTGGCAACCACGTCGCTTTTCTACATTGATTACAAGGGGAGCACGTAGATTAAGCGTTAGCCCTGTCTCGTTTCGACTGGCCACTACCACGACTTCAGCATCACGGATGGTAGTCAGATTCAGCGAATGCAAATCGTCACGTTCAACGTGGAGCTGATAATCGGGTACAAAACGCCGGGGACTCACAACCCCCAACGCAATATGCCCCTGCTCGATGCTCTGCAACCAGCCCAAGCCTGGATTCTTGGAATCGGTCAGGACGATCCAGCGTTGGCAATCCTCAAGTCCGATCAGCCCCTGCTCAAACAGCAGTTCATCCTGCGGCTGAATCGTAAGGGTTCCAAAACGTGTCGTGATGATATTCATGGGCAATAACCTGGTAGAAGTCATGCTCTCCAATGCAAATGCTTGAACATGAGACACTTCTGAGCACAACTGCCTGCACAGCCTGTGAGAGCCACTCAGGGACTCAACCCTAAGATCCCGCGTCAACAAACTGCAAAATAGGCATAAATCGGGTTCTGGTGCCACTAAATTCGCACCTGGAACTAATGCCTAAGAGTTGTATCGGCCCTGGGGGGTTAGGAAAGCCAGAAAAAATGGCTAGTTCCAGATGGAGAGAGACGACAAACCAAAAATATGCGAGCTATTCACACATTTCATAGTGAGTTGGTAACAGTAACGGCTGAAATGGGTAGCAAGAAATCATCCTTTCGCCTGATAGGAATGCCTGATGCATTGTCCGTGCAGTCTTAGTGTCCCACAAAAAAGATCAATGCCCTGCTTATAAGAAATTCAACAAGGAAAGTTGCAAGATATTTGCTGTTGCTTGGAGTGAGGCTTGCAGTGAAATCTGCCGTGCGGTCAGATCAGAGATCGCTTGAACCAGGTCTACGTCGATTTCATCCGAGAGTGCCGACCGAAGCTGAATGACCTCGTCCTGCAGGTTGTATTGCGTCAATTGCAGCCCTTGGTACCTGGCTCCAATATCGGCCTGAGCAAAGGTCACCCGCTGTATATCGTCATCAATTCTAGCAGCAGCGCGTTCGATAGCTTGACGATCATTGACCTCCAGGGCATCCCGCAATCGAATCAATGTTGTGAAAACACTGTCTGTCTCTTGAAAATTGCGATCTGTCCCCGTGAGTGTGCCTGTCGAACTTGAATTGGAAACTTGATCGATATCAACCAAACCCAGGTATTCTGCTGCTTGACTACCCTCCAATCGAGTGACAACCAGATTGCCACCGCCGGCGATTTCGTCGACGAGTTCTATACCATTACCACTTTCAGCAAGTTGCGCACGAACGATTCGAGTACCGCCACCATCATCATTACCAGCATCTGTATTGATCAAGTCCAAAACTTCTTGCACGGTTTTAGCACCAGTGATGTCAATCGCAAACAAATCTCCATTGCTGGCGGTAATCGACAAGTCGGCTGAAGGAGTCGAAATATCGATCCCGCCAATAATACCTATTTCTACGCCCGACTGGCTGATACTTAATCTTTCAGTACCCTCCGTATGATCAATCAGTTGGATCACGTTTCGATTCCCAGGGTCAAGCTGGGCGTCTACGATCCCACCAGCTGCGGCATTGATAGCAATAACCGCTTCATTAAGATTTGTCACCGCAGAAAAATCAACATTGAAGCTTGTTCCATCACTTGTTGTGATAACTCCATCCACATAGGTGATATTTGTCTCAAAAGCATCCCGTGTTGGTACACCGACACCGTAGTTGAAATCACTCAGAAGCGTATTTCCATCGTAGGTACGAATACCCAATTGGGTGGCCGTATTCCCCCCGCCTATTTCGCCAATCTGAAAATCTTGACCACTAAGGCGTGAGCGAACATTGATTCCGTTACCAGCCGAGTTTATTTCGGCATGCAGTCCGGCTTCTGAACCTGTCTCTTATACACATCTCCGAGCCCACGAGACG
>CAWWCC010000058.1:0-14622 GCA_963935315.1 uncultured Planctomycetaceae bacterium
CAAGGAGTATCGTCGGCAGCGTCAGATGTGTATAAGAGACAGATCTAAATCTTCTGGCAGAATTGCAAAAAACATACCGTGGCAGGTAGCTATGCGTTTTAGGTGAGATGCCTCCTACGAACTGTATCTCTATTACAACAACTTTTGGGAATGGAATAGCTGGTCATGGAAATGGAAAAGCTGGTCTCGCTTTGTAAACGGCGAGGATTCTTGTTTCAGTCAAGCGAAATATATGGCGGTATCAATGGTTTCTGGGACTATGGCCCGCTTGGTGTCGAATTGAAACGAAATATCAAAGAAGCCTGGTGGCGCGACATGGTCACCAGCCATGACGAACTCTCAGCTAGCAACGGCGCACCGTCCACACACGAAATGACGGGCCTCGACTGTACCATCATTATGCATCCTCAAGTCTGGAAGAGTTCGGGGCACTTCGACCTTTTTTGTGACATGATGGTCGATTGCCGCGAGACCAAACGACGTTATCGTCACGATCAGGTACGGGGCCGCTGGGTCACAGCCAAAGGCAAACGAATATTTGTCACCACGATTGCTGAAAAAGACGACGAAGCTGCCGATTTAGAACGTCGAGCGCTCAAAGCTTTTCGGCTCCGTGCCAAAGATTTGGAACAACTTTCCTGGGAGGGGGATGTCGTATCACTCGAAACGATCGAAGATACCAGTCAGGTGCTGGCCCCCGAAGCAAAAGAGGTCGGCTCACTGACCGATCCGCGTGAATTCAACTTGATGTTCAAAACGATCGTTGGCGCGATGGGGACTGCTGAAGATGCCGCCTTTCTCCGTCCCGAGACGGCCCAGGGTATTTTTGTCAATTTCAAGAATGTCGTTGACAGCACGCGTGTGCGGATTCCGTTTGGAATCGCTCAAATGGGCAAAAGTTTTCGCAACGAAATCACGCCCCGCAACTTTACTTTCCGCTCACGCGAATTTGAACAAATGGAGATTGAGTTTTTCTGCCATCCGGATACTTCACCAGCATGGTACAAGTATTGGCGGGATCGTCGTTTCAAATGGTACCAAGATCTGGGTCTCTCTGGTGAGCGACTCCAGCTACGGGATCATCACGAGGACGAGCTTAGCCATTACAGCACGGGAACTGCTGACATTGAGTACGCCTTTCCATTTTTGCCGGCTGGCGAGTACGGTGAACTCGAAGGCATTGCCCATCGAGGTGATTTTGATTTGCGCAGCCACATGGAAGGCAAGTTGGATCCCAATACGTGTCCTCTCGAAGTCGAACTGAACGAAAAAGGAAAACCCAAATACAAAGGGTCGGGCCGCGATCTCACTTACCGCGACGACCAGACCAACGAAAGGTTCACACCGCACGTCATTGAACCTTCGGCAGGTGCCGACCGGGCAGCCTTGGCTTTTTTGTGCGAAGCCTACACCGAAGACGAGCAACCCGATGAAAAAGGGAAGATGCAAACACGCGTCGTGATGAAATTGCATCCACGCATTGCTCCCATCAAAGCGGCCGTATTTCCGTTGGTCAAAAAAGATGGCATGCCAGAAATCGCCCAAGACGTCTACCGGGAACTCAAAAAGAAGGTGCCTGCTTTCTACGACGAAAAAGGAGCTGTCGGGCGTCGCTACCGTCGCCAGGATGAAGCAGGTACCCCTTACTGCATCACAGTTGACGGCCAATCCCTTGCCGACCAGACGGTCACGATCCGCGACCGCGATTCACTCGAGCAACGACGCGTCAAGATTGATGACATCGTCGAAGAAATCGTCAGTCGGGTAAGCTAGACGCTGCATCCAACAATCTCAGTTTAGGCACCTAAGCTGTCCACGGTGTGCGTATGCACATACTCACGTAGTGAATGACTAATGTCTAAGGAGTACCTAATGCCCAATGACCTGAAGCTAGCAAAACTTTGAAGAACGCCTGTATTCTTCGTCATGCGGATTTCGTCATTCCTTAGTCATTAGACCTTTGCAATAGTTATGCCTTTTGCTTTGCACGCACCTTACTCACTCGCCATGCGCGCAGCCAGTTGATCGATTTGTCCGCGCAGATTGGCCATTAAATAGTGTGGGCTGGCTACCTGGTTGTAGTGGTGGTAGTAATGCTGGCTCGCAGACATGCGACTGCCGGCAAGTGCGCCCGTCTGCTGCTGAATATCCCTAATACTATGATCCACTCCTGAAAGTTGATGATTGAGACGGCTGCTATTGCGCCACAATCGAACGGCCATCCCAGTGAGCCCCAGAATAAGCAACCCTTCGGCTGCGATTGTGGCGGCCATGCCCCACTGCCAAAGTTGTACCAACTGAAATGCAGCCGACCAGGCCAGCAGGCACACACCGCCGCAGAAGCTGATTGCACCCAACAAAAGCACCAAACTAATCTGCCAGGAAGTTCTATTGGAAGCGGACCTGTTCGAAGCCTGACGAGAGACTCGCTTGAGTTCGATATCGGGCAATAGGGCCGGAGGTGCAACTGCGAGACCCGGCAGAGCACTGCGAGCCTGATCGAATTTGTAGCTCATTCGTAGTTGCCGGCCAATCTGACGCATCCGTTGGCGCGAATCTTCTTCTGCCATTTCATTGGTTGGCAAGGGGGAATCTTGGGGGGCCTTACGATCGTAGGCAGCCAGCGCAATCCCAGAGTCAGCCGGTTGTGTTTGCACCCTGTCTGCCAATTCAAGCTGGCAACGTGGACAAACAAGTGGACTCTGTGTGTGACGAGCCACCGCTGGTACATCTTGTTGGCAGGTAGAACACCACATAGTCGTACAAGTCTTGATGGAAAAAAGGACGTTCTGCACAAAAAGGATCGTCCATCCGTAGTGTCAAACTGCAACGATTTTGACAATTACGTCAGCTAGCACTTCCCGGAATGACAAGCCCCCCTCCTCGGCTCGCTGCCTGCAGTCTTAGCTCCGGCGTTGCCACAACCATGGCTACACGTAAGAATATTCCTCACGTTGCACCCCGTAAAAAGCACACCACTCGCCGGACATATCTTATGCAACCGACCCCCTGCCCTTCGCCCGTACTACCAATTCCTCTGTATTTAGCTATCTGGTTCCTGCTTGCTCCCGCCCCGCTGGGCGGCGAAGAGCCAGCGACCAACAACAACCTGGCGAAGCCGATCGTCTCATTGCCATACGGTTGGCCCTTTTTACAACCCCAGGACATGCAGCCCCGTGGTGGGTCCACCCAAGGCGCTGAAGTCACGCTTGAAACACAAGCCAGTCCCCAGTGGAAGGCCCTGCACAATGCTAGCCTCACAAAGGGTGAACAGGACCAACTCGCAATTCTCGCACTGGCGGGCGTCTACCGAGTGAGCTTCCAGTTTATCGAGACGATGGGCGTAAAGGCGGGCTACCATCCACCCCAACCCTACTTCAGCTGGGGGACCGAAACGGTCCACGTTCTCCATCAGTCTCCAGACAGCGTGAGCCTACAGCACACACTTGTGATGTACTTTCGCGAAGAAGATGGGAGTCTGTCGGAACCCATGGTCATGAAGCATTGGCGGCAGGATTGGAAGTACGAGGATCGCGACATGCACACTTACCGTGGCAATCAAGTGTGGGCCCGCAAGACCCTGTCGGATCACGAAGCACGAGGCCGCTGGACCCAGGCAGTGT
Organism: uncultured Planctomycetaceae bacterium; assembly: GCA_963935315.1. Taxonomy (GTDB): domain Bacteria; phylum Planctomycetota; class Planctomycetia; order Pirellulales; family Lacipirellulaceae; genus Bythopirellula. The sequence continues at coordinate 3,624 of CAWWCC010000058.1, forward strand.
ACCAAGTGGACGACTCTCCACGTTACGAAACAATCGGCTCCTGGGATCACACGGGCGGTGTGTCACGATGGACTAGCGACGATGCGTGGAGACCCCTGCCTAGGCGTGAATTTGCGGTTCGCGACGACTACAATGTGTTGGCCGGCACCCACACCATCACCATTACTCCCACCGGTTGGGTCCACGCGCAGAACAATGGCAAGCTACTGGTAACAGACGGCCAGGACCAGGTACGTTGCGTTGCCTGTGAGACGGGTATCAATCGCTACGAGCGCATTTCTGCACCCGATCTGGCAACACCGGCTGACGCGTACTGGACCAAGACGGGCGACTATTGGCGCGAGGTTCGCCGGATGTGGTCCGAGGTGTTCCAGGTACGTGACCAATTTGGATTGCATAAGCAAGCCGATGGCGCCAAATTGTACCAAGCGCATTTTGGGTACGCCGGAAAAGTGGAAGAAAACGATCAATACGATGCGGCAGCTGGTCGTGAACATGCTCGAGCAACAATTCGAAAGTTTCTCATCGATGCGACGGGCACAGAGTGATGAATCAACGTTTCATTGCCTGAGGTCTTGAATCGCTGCGCAGTATTCGTCTATCCGGAGGCTCAACTGGCTAGCGTCGATTGACGACTGTAAGAACTCACTTGCGCAGCAGCCCAATACACCACACGCATATCCAACGAACAGACCATTATTTATCCGCTGTCGTCTCGTATCCCATCGTACAATGGTTGCGTAATATGTTAGCCCATTCGCGCAGGACCCTCTCAATCCTACCCAAGCTGTGGGCCCTTTAGACGGTGTCATGAGAGACAGTCTGAATCAGCTGCATGGAGACGATTCTGCTGGCAACTTCACCGAGTTCGTATTCTTTGCGTTGCTGTCCCCTGAGGGGCCAGGCACCCACCTTACTGAGTTCGGGCATGATCTCCCTGAGCCTTTCGACAAGCTCCATTGCCAGCCAAACTGTTTTTTTGATGAGACGATATCTTCACCATTTAACTCAAGCCGTTGATACGTCTGATCTTCGTAGTCGACAATCACCCGCTCGTCCTCAAACCGTACGTCAGTAAACGGCGATAGCTTGGGGGGAGCACTGTCCTTTTTGCCTAGCTCGGATTTCACTTCAAGGCCGGCAGCTTTAATGATCATCTGTATTGCCAATTGATCGACTTCATTGGCTACGGCCGTGTTGCTCAACACAACAACCGCACAGTTTAACTTTCGGTTGATAAAGAGAGCCGCATGCGATCCGCCTGTCTGCCCGTTATGCCAACGTGTCTGGCCATCACCTAGAATCATCCAGCCCAATCCCATGCGGCTCTCTACTGAGAATCCTCTGGCTCCGACGGACGAACCCACTGACCCCGTAGCCAATCGACAATCAAACCTAATGATTGATCGTCCAATTGATTCAATCGCGTGTCCTGGTGCGGAGCAAACGAAGGCATGCGGTCGTTGAGATCGCCATAAAATCGCTCGGCGCTGGGATTGCGTATAAAATCCATCAACCAGCTGCGTGACATATAACCATCCAGGACGGGCGATCCTATGTCCTGCTGTTGGCCAAATGAGTGGCAATCGGTGCAGCTCATGCCACTTTCGACAAGATTTTCCAAACCTCCCTCGATCAGAGCGCGACCTGCAGCAATTGTTTGTTCGTCCGCTTTACTTTGATTGGGAAGTTGGGCTTCCGCAGACAATGCTGCAGCAATTTTTTTCATGGCAATCTCGATCTCCTGGCGCTTTTCGGGATCCAAGTCGTCACCAAAGCACTCCTGAATAAAATCAACCATCTCCGTATTGTCTCCCTCGCCTGCAAATGGTGATCCCTGGTAACCAAAATAATGCGCCCCTGCAATTTTCTCGGGATGAAGTAGCCCTTCGATCCACGTTCGTGTCCCGATTCCATAGAGATTCGGCGCTGTCGGTTTTTTATTCACCAGGTATTTCAGGTGGGGGTCCGGAGTTTCGGTATCTTCATAATTGTGGCAACTAGAACAGTTTTGCTTGAAGAGCAACGGACCCTGCAGATAGGGATCTTCGTAGGCCAAGGTCAATGCTCCCGTGGGGGGAATCCCATTGGCTTTTGCCAAGGCAATGACTCTTTGGGCATTGTGATGCCCATCTTGCCTGGCTTTGAGAAACTCACGTGAAGCTATAAAAGCTTCACGATTTTCTTGGGTGTCTTCAATGCCATGCAATTTCAATCGGTTTTCGATCGTGTCTTCGAGACCACTCTCATCAAACAGGGCGTCCGCCCCACTCGCTAGAAAATCGTCTTGCCATGCCTCTACCGTTAACAGAGCCGCACCCCCCAAAAGCACAACTAAAAAAGCAACGTTAAAGAAATGTCCAATTTTTGAGCGACCAATCCAGGGCATCAAGAATAAGACCCCGACAATTATTCCAGGCAGGACAAATGCCCCCCAAACTTCCCATTCGCCGGGAAACCATTTCAAGAATTGAAATAAAAACAAAAAGTACCACTCTGGCCTGGCGGCAGCGTAGTTGTTCGCTGGATCTGCAGGTGCTGTCAATTCTGCACCATGGGTATAAATCGTAGCTACCAGAACGGCTACCAAAACTCCCAAAGCTGCCACACTATCTTTGAGCACTTGATCTGGCCAAAACATAGTATCCGGCCCTGTAGCCGGTTGCTTGGGTGTGAGTCCATGCCGTCGGAAAAGAATCAGGTGCAAAGCTAAAAATGCCACCAAGGCCCCTGGCAGCACACCTGCATGGAGCGCAAAAAATCGAGTGAGCGTGTGGTGCCCATAACTTGGACCGCCGACTGCCAACTTTTTGATTGCGCCACCTGCAACCGGCGCCTGACTCGCCAACTCAGTCCCTACGTTTGTCGCCCAATATCCCTTTTGATCCCAAGGCAGCAAATATCCTGTCAACGAAAGTCCCAGGACAATTAACATCAACACCAGACCAAGCACAAAATTTAGCTCGCGGGGTGCGCGATACGCACCATCCCAGACGACTTGAACAAAATGAATGGCCAGCAATATTACCATCATCGAAGCCATGTAGTGATGGATACCACGTACCAACCATCCACCAGGGAGGACTTCCTGAATATAGAAGACACTTTCCCAAGCCGTTTGTGTACTTGGACTATATGCCATCCATAAAAAAATGCCTGTAATGGCTTGCGTGACAAAGGCCACAACCAGCGTACTTCCCCATACGTATCGCCAGCGAGCTCCTCCTGGTACACGCTCGTAGAGCGCTTCATGCAAAACTGCTTTGATACCTGTACGGCTATCGATCCAATCGATGATGCTCGAGGCCCGATTAATCATTCGCTTACAATCTTGCTGCTATGGCCTGTTTTGTAATCCACAAAGGTTACCAGCACTTCGATGATCGGCGATTCGCCTGAGTGATTCTCCAGGGTACGGGTTTCGACCTCCAAAGAATCCATATCACGAGGGGCTACCTCTTCGTCTCCATTAACACGACAGCCGTCAATACGGAAGGCGCTCGTATGGCAGGGGCATTTGAATTTTTCTTCATCGGCCGCGTAGCCAATCGAACAACCTGCGTGGGGACACTTCGCGGTTAAGGCAATTGGCTTATTCTCGCCGGGTTGCCTGATCAAATAAACGGCTCCAATTTTTTGGGCTTCGTAGTGCGTCCATGCATCCTGTCGGTCTGCGACGACCGGAAAAAGATGTGGGAGACCGTCTGCGGGCACCTGGTCCAAGAGAGCCACCCGCACCTGAGGGCTCTTGGCTCTAGAGAACAAGGGGGATAAGAAGGACCAGAATCCAGCACCGATTGGAGCCAGCATGGCCAGCCCACCTGAAAGAATCGCAAAGAACGACCGACGGTCCGCGCTGGTATCCGCAGCTTCCTGCTTTTTTTGATCACCAGGAGATTCAGTCATAAAGACCCTGTAGGGGATATTCTATTATTCAATCCTCAGGCAGCCATTATTCCAACGCAACACAAATTGCGTCAAGCACTGCCTCGCGGGCCTCTTCCAAACTACCCGAAAAAGTCACTCCCGCAGCCTTTTTGTGCCCCCCACCTCCAAATTGGGCAGCAATTTCTTGAACATTGAAATCCGTTCGACTGCGCAAACTAACTTTGGTTGCACCTGGTTCCAACTCCACAAACAGCACAGCAATTTCACTGCCCGCTACCGTGTGTAGCGCATTGATCGCATCTTCGGTATCCGTTGTGTTGGCGCCTGTTTCCAGAAAATCCTGCTTCGTCACATACGATGAGAGCAAGCGCCCTCCCGCATCAGCGACAATATGACTCAGAATTCTTGCCCGCAAATACAAACGCGGCAAGCTGTGCTTTTCGTACAACGCTGAGAAAATTGCCGGTGGGTCCGCTCCTGCGGCAACCAGGCGGCCCAATGCCAGAAACGTTTCTTCCTTCACAGAAGAAAAACGAAACCAACCCGTATCAGTCGCAATAGCCGCAAAAAGTGGCATGGCAATTTCGGCTGTTATTTTTACACCCAATGCCTCTCCTAATTCCAAAATTAACCGTCCTGTAGCCTCTGCCGTCTCTTCCTTAAATTCGATCGCACCCAAGTCATCCTGGCTAACATGATGGTCAATGATCACCCGCTCACCTGGAAATGCCCTGACCACATCGGCCATCGGTCCTAGCTGAACCCATGCGCTCGTATCAACTACGATCAGGACTTCGATGCCCCAAAGCTCCTTAGGCTGAGCCGACTCGCCCAATACGTGCACCCGTTCATCAGGATTGATAAAACCAATGTGCTGTGGAACAGGATCTCCGTTCACAATCATTACCTGCTTGCCCAATGCCTGCAGGATGTGCGCCAATGCCAGCTCGCTCCCAACAGCATCACAATCCGCACGGCAATGGCTCGTCAGCAAAAAGGTGTTGTGCTGATGAATCAGCTCACATAATGGTTGCCAATCAATGGTCATTATCTTTTCTGCTTCCTTGCTATTCAAAGAATTATTGGGCAAGCCCACCGGCAATCTTCTCAGAACGTGTTCTTAATCCTGGATGCTTGAATGATTCTAAAACAGATCTGATTGCAACTATAACAATATTTAGCAACGTATCCATTCCAATCCACAATTCTACAAAGCCTACTCACACTGTAGATGGCTCCGTGTTATCTGAAAGATTTAACCGACTCCCTCTACTGAATCCTGATCGCCCGAAGAACTACGAACCAATCTCACGGGCCCGAGCAATGTCTTGTTGCATTTGTTGGACGAGTTCTTGAGAATTCTCAAATTTCTTTACACCACGCAACCACTCCAAAAATTCAACTTCCAACGGCATTCCATAAATCGTTTTATCGCAATCAATCAAATGAACCTCCACTTTGATACGTTTATCACGAAAGGTTGGATTCGGTCCCAAGTGAATCGCAGCTGTGTAGGCTTGGCCTTCAAGCCATGCGCGACCCGCATAAACGCCCGCCTGCGGTAGAAGTGTGTCTACTGCTTCCAGGTTGGCAGTTGGAAACCCCAACTTGGCGCCCCGCCCTGCCCCGTGCGTGACCATGCCTCGGATCCTATAAGGAGAGAAGAGCATCTTTGCCGCACAAGCAACTTTGCCTTCGCTAATAAATTGGCGGATCAGCGAACTGGATACCAGTTGCCCGTCCTCAGAAAAAGGTTCGACAACGTCCAGTGTCAAACGGGCCCCATCCGTAAGTTTTCGGAGCAAAGCGACATCGCCCTCACGGTTGTGACCAAAGAAAAAGTTGGGCCCTTCCACCATCGCTTTCGCACCCAGCGCTTTGATCACAATTTTGTCGAAAAATTCTTGCGCCGATAATTGCAACAACGCTTCGTTTGTCGGATACGCAACAATTTCATCAACGCCATGCTCGGCCAATAATTGTGCTTTACGCTCTGTCCATGTTAAGGGCGGTGGACATTCTTCAGGACGTAATAGCCGCACCGGATGTGGATCAAATGTGAAGATAATCGCCGATCCGCCTACCTCACGTGCGCGCTGGAGCAATCGACGTACGATCCGCAAATGCCCCAGATGGACGCCATCAAAGTTGCCAATCGCAATTGCACCGCCACGAGCTGCAGCGGGAAATTGTTTCAGATCTCGGACGATCGGCACGAAGAAATCTCCCTCAAAATTGAATTGTGCGGATCGCTAAGGATAGAATCGATCATTACAGAATGCCCTATAAATCTAATATTTGTGCAGCAAATGGCCTGTCTGTCCCCATCTGTCTCATTCGTTCGTCCTGTAAACTATGTCCGTCGCCGGCACGTTTCAGACTCAAGAATGATTGCCGTGCTTGTGGGACAAGCATGTCATGATTATTCTGCCAATAGACGCACAGGTCAACAACTTAGAAAACACATTACGGATGGGCACCTTTAGGAATGGACTGTTTAACAGATGAATTGGGCAATCCCCCACTTCAACATGGACGATGATGGCTGAACAACAAAATTATTTGACCCCCGATCTCGTGCCGCGACTAGCGGCCATTGATATAGGCAGCAATAGTACGCGACTGGTGGTTGCCGAAACACATCGAGACGGTCGCTATCGGATTTTGGACGAGGAGCGCGAATCGACCCGTTTGGGACGCTCACTTGCTTCGACTGGCATGCTGGACGAAAAGTCGATTGAAGATACCCTCTCCGCTCTCCGCCGCTTTCAGTCCATCGTGTCTGGCTTGGGTGTCGAAAGTCTCCGAGCAATTGCCACCTGTGCGGTTCGCGAAGCGACCAATGGACAAGAATTTTGTCAGCGGGTTCTCCAACAACTGGACCTGCCTATCGAAGTCATCAGTGCAGAACAAGAAGCGCATCTGGCATTCCACAGCGTCAAACGCCGGTTCGATCTGGCGGGCAAAAACACCCTGCTTGCAGACATCGGTGGAGGCAGCACAGAGATTGTGCTGGCCAGCGGCGAACTTGTCGAAGCCATTTATGGCACAAGACTTGGTGCCGTACGTTTATGCGAAAAATTTGGTGGTGGTCAATCTCTGGCGGGAGACGATTATCACCGCATGCAAAAGTGGATTGATCGTGAGCTAAAAAAAACCACCCAGAAGCCAACGGCTCCGCTCCATTTACTTATCGGTTCGGGCGGTACTTTCACAACGTTAGCCAACATCATCATGGCTTCTAAAGGTCAGGCTCGCCTCCCTGTCTCGGGTTGCCAGATCTCTCGGGCCGAAATCCGCCATCTGGTTGACCGACTGCGTAAACTATCGTTAAAAGATCGCCATCAGGTGGCGGGTTTGAATCCCGACCGGGCTGATATTATCGTGCCGGGTCTGACTACCATTGATCGCATTATGCGACGTTTCAAAATAAATTTGCTACAGGTTCACACCTACGGGGTACGCGATGGATTGCTGCTCTCGATGATCGAATCCCTTCAAGGTGGCAATCAGGCAGAACCAGCGGACGACATTGCACAGATAGAACGGTTTGCTGCTGCCTGTGGCGTCGAACTGGGACACGCCCGTCAGTCTGCCAAATTAGCGACTGACATTTTCGAGGGCTTGACCGAATTCTACGAATTGGCCACTGATGATGTTCGTTTGCTCGACGCGGCAGCGCGGATGCAGGATGTTGGATATTTAATAAATTACGAGGGACATCACAAACATTCGTATCACTTGATTCTGCACTGTAGCCTCGAAAGTTTCCGCCCGGAGGAATTAGAGATTATTGCTAATGTGGCCCGCTATCATCGTGGAGCAGAACCAAAAAACAAACACAAAAACTTTCGCATGCTCTCAAAAGAAGATCAATTGCGTGTGACGCAAATGGCTGCCATTTTACGACTAGCCAGCGGTTTCGATCGGAGCTACAGCCAGGCAGTTCAGGCCGTCGAAATTCATGGCAGCAAAAAGCAAATTGAACTGGTCGTTTCTGCCGAACTGTATCCGGAAGTCGACATCTGGGCCGCTCGTCGTCGTGCTGGGATGTTCGAAAAAGTTTTTCAAGCCGAATTAGCAATCATTTGGAATGGACAAACTGTGTTAACTAAGGAGTAGGGCTACAAGTTGTTAAACGCACCTGGCAAGTATTTCACCAAATCGCTTGCCTGAAGTGAAACTTGCCCTAATTCTTCTGCGGCCAGATCCCCTGCTGTGCCGTGAACCTTAGTGCCTAAACGTGCTGCTTCCCAACACGTTAATCCTTGGCCGACGAGTGCTGTGATAATGCCTGTGAGACAGTCTCCCGTACCTCCAGTTGCCATGCCGGGATTGCCGGTGCTGTTGATAGCGTATTGTTGTCCGTCGGTGACGATCGTTTGATGTCCTTTCAATACGACTGTCGTCTGGCCTTGCGGATCCTGCAGGCAAAGCTGTGCGGCTTGCGTGGCACGAGCTGCAGGTGTGGTAGCACACGGCTCGCCAACAAGACGCTCGAATTCCCCAGGATGGGGTGTAAGAATGCGGGGTCCAGCTACCTCATTCCAACTATCACTTTGCTGGGCGAGCGCATTGAGTGCATCGGCGTCCACGACAAGCGGTTGTTGTACATTTTCGTATAGATCAATGACGAGTTCCATCGTTCCAGAGGCCATTCCCAGACCGGGGCCCAGCGCAACGGTAGTCACGGAGTCGGCAATGCTGAGAATATCACCATCTTGCTCTGCCAAGAGACCATCATCGTCCACCGACCCAAATCCGATTGTCATATAAGATGGCTCAAAACTCGCTACCGTGGCCTGAATCGAACGCGGCACGGCCAACGTAACCAAACCGGCACCGCTACGTAACGCTGCCATACCCGCTAAGGCAGGAGCGCCGGCCATATTGCGCGAGCCCCCAATGATAAGCACCCGGCCGAAATTGCCCTTATGACTATCGACTGCACGTGAATGCAATTGAGGCAATGGCTCAGAAGTAGCGTCTACAAGGGGCATTCGTCAAACATTTTTTCTGAAAAGGGACTAAACACACGGATGCCTGCGAATTCAATGACTGAACGCAAATTTCTTCACTACATCGACTAGGGAAACTTAACTTGATGCAAAACTATACACCTCAACCCATCAGATATCTCTCCATACAATCCGCTTACGTCCCAATCCATTCAGTCCCCGTCTATTGGGTTGCTTCTTGGAGTCGCGAGGCCACCAGCCCAGCCATGAATCCTGCCTTGAAACCCGCATCGATATTGACCACAGCCACATTGCTTGCGCAACTATTGAGCATTGCCAATAGCGCTGCCAGGCCACCTAAGTTTGCTCCATAACCGACACTCGTGGGAACAGCAAATACGGGGCAAGGCACATAACCGCCCACCACACTCGGCAAAGCACCTTCCATACCAGCCACAACCACAATTGCATCCGCATCCTTAAACTCCGCCAATCGCTCAGGCAAGCGATGGGGCCCGGCCACTCCCACATCGTGAACCATGGTTGTCCGCACACCCATCCAATCGATAGTCGCCCGCGCTTCTTCGGCCACCGGTAGATCGCTGGTGCCTGCCGTAATGACGGCGACACGACCAAAGAGCGAACCACTGTCCCCTGCTGGGTCAATACGCAGAGTACGGCCAACTTCCTCATAGATTGCCCCAGGGAAACTGGCTTGGATCTTCTTGACTTTTTCGCCATCCAGCCTGGTAACGAGTACCCGCTGGTCGCTACCCAATAATTGGCCGGCAATCTCCACAATCGCCTCGGCCGACTTCCCTGAGCCGTAGATCACCTCAGGAAATCCACAGCGTTCTGTGCGATCAAGATCGACTGTAGCAACATCCGTCAAACGCGTTTCCTGGGCCGCCAGGCGCAGAAATTCCTCCGCTGTAATTTCAGAGGCCGCCAATCGACCAGCAAGTGTGACTAAATGCTCGCTATTCATACGTGTTCAGTCTACTCCCATTGTGAACGGCGAAACAGGCACCAAAAATCAAAACTAAACATAAGTACACATTTTTCATTTGTGCGTAATGCGTTTCGAATTTGCTGGATTGATAGATCTTGCCCAACTCGGCCCACAAAATCATCCATCTGTATCCAGCCAATTTGCAAACCACTTGACCGAGACGACTTTTTGAAAAAGCGTACAATACCCCCATGACCAATTCCCATCGAATCGCCTTTTTTGGAGGTATTTACAGCAACCACCTGGCCTTGGCTGCGGCGCTAGAAGACGCGCACGCCCGTGGTGTTGATGCCATTTATTGTCTTGGTGACTTTGGTGGCTTCGGGCCCAGTCCCAACAAGAGCTTGGAATTATTGCGTGATCACGAAGTCTTGTGCATCCAAGGCAATTACGACAATTCGATTGGCCATGAGTTGGACGATTGCCAATGCGGCTACACCGATCCAAGCGATAATCATTTTGCTCAGATCAGCTACGAATACACGCTTCGGCATACCGATCCGGCTCATCGAGATTGGATGCGCACCTTACCCAAATCGATACGGCTGCAGTTGGGATCACTGAACGTGCTCCTTTGCCATGGGAGTCCGCGCAGGATGAATGAATTTTTATGGGAAAGCACCACTTCGACTCAATTTCTCCACGCGCTCGCTCGTCAGTACCAGACAGACGTCATGCTCACCACCCATACGGGCATCAAGTGGCAACGCAAATTTTCCGAAGACCAACGACTGGTTAATGTGGGCGTCCTTGGACGACCCGAAAATAACGGCACTACCAATGTTTGGTATACCGTTCTGGAGTACGATGGAAGCGATCTACGAACTGAGTTCATTCCAGTGCACTACGACCATAAATCGCTTGCACAAGAAATGCGCGCCGAAAAACTACCTGAAGAATTTATCAAAACCATACTCTCTGGTTGGTGGACAACCTGTCTGGAAATCTTACCCAGTAAAGAACGACGACGCGGACATTATTGAGTGGGATGGGTGGTTCTGTCGGCAAATGACTTGGCCGGCTTAACGATGATCGACCGTCAGGTTTACCTACAACGAGCGCGGAGATGGGTGCAATTCCCCACTACTTTGAACATTTGATCTATAAAAAATGAGTAGTAAGTGGCGTGCGGCCACCCACG
>CAWWCC010000059.1:0-14491 GCA_963935315.1 uncultured Planctomycetaceae bacterium
CGAGAGAGGAGTCCGTCTCGTGGGCTCGGAGATGTGTATAAGAGACAGCTCTTCGGCTGAGGTGTTTTCGCCTGCGCCTCCGGTGCCCTCGGCATCTGCTTGTTGCCCCGCGCCTTCTTCACCACCACCGGACTTGTCTCCCCCCTGGCTACCCTCCGAGTCCGACTCCGTCTGGCCCTCAGCTTGGGCGGGAGCTTCCTGATCGTTGAGTTTCTCCTCGCCTCCTGCTGGGCTGTCGTTTTTATCGTGTGGTTTTTTGGCCCCTTGAGAATCTGGCACCCCTTGCTCTTCACCCGGATTTTCACCCGCACCAGCATTGCCCTGTTCGGGAGACATCTGGCCACCAGCAGCTGGGTCTTCCTGCGGTTCGCCAGGTTGCTCTCCGGCTTCTTGGGGTTGCTGTTCTGGAGGTGGGTTCTCAGCCCCGGGTCCTTCGTTGTGGGGATCCTGTGGGTCCCCAGAATTCGAGCTATTGTCCGGGTCTGTCGTTTGATCGCCGCCGTTTTCACCCTGTGGGTTATCGTTGGCACCTTCCGCGGCCGGATTGGCATCGTCCGCTTCGTTTTCCTCTGCTACCTCTGCGGGCTCTGTATTTTGTTCGTTGAAGTGTTTCACCATGCGCTCAAAGGCTGTGCCGTCGTCATCGCCTTGAGAAGAAACCTTCTCCTGCTCTCCCTGATTCTCACCCGATTGTCCGTCGTTTGGATTGCTTTCTGTCGGTTCGCTGGAGGGCTGGCCCTTTTCTTGTTGGTTACCTCCTTTGCCAGATGGAGCCTTTGGCGAGGGATTCTCTTCCTGGCCCGACTGGCCATTGGCTCCCGCTCCACCTTGTTCGTTCGGTTCGGCATCCTGCTGGGCATCCCCCTTTTGTCCGAGTCCCCCTTCTCCTTGGCCGTCGGACTCGCCTGAGTCGGATTCCTGACTTTCGGCATTTGGCTCTTGGCCTGGCTCTTCATTCTGGTTATCGCCTGTGGGGGGCGTACCCTGGGGCGATTGAGAGGAGCCTGAATCATCCTGTTGCTGATCGTCCGAATTTTTTCCCTCATTGCGCTGCTGAGCATCAATAACACGCAGTTTACGGCGTACTGTAGAAGCTCTATTCGCTTGAGGACGACGATTGTCGGCAGCTACCACCCAATACTCCATGACGTCGCCGATATGCAGTCCTAATTCAGCAGCCGTTTTGCGCAGCTTGCCCACAAAGAGACCTTGGTGATTCTCGTTGAGAAGCGTTTCTTCGACGACTGGTTCGCCATCGACTGCGCCGTACAGGGTGACATGGCTCAATGCAAAATCGGGATCACGCGCTTCGATTTCAAAGTTCACTTCCTGATTGAGCGTCACATCCAGGATGGCTTCTTCTGGGGTCAGTAACTGGATCTCAGGAGCATAATCGGGGATGATATCAATCTGATATTTCGGTGGCAACTGGTTCTTGCGGCCTTCGTTCGTTTTATACCGGAGCACATAACTTTCGTATCGGGGTGTGCGGCGGTCGTCTTCAAGCTCCAGCAAAAAAGTAACCGTGGCCCGTTGATTGCTGCTATTCATAAGCAGATCATGCTTGCCGTCGGCTTCGAAATCGATGTGTGCTTGATAGATGGGTTTATTGGCCTGCGCCATCAAAGTCACACGTGTTCCTTCAAGGGCTCGGATATCTCCCGTGTGTTCCACTTCAAGGGAGGGGTAACCCGTGTACGAGGGGTACTCGTAACGCAGCGTGCTGACAACAAGTGTAGGCTGGGAGAAGACCGAAACTCGGAATCGCGGTGATTTCGCATCACCAGCTTCAATCCAATACGTTAAGTCCTGCTGAACACCACCAACTTCATGAGCTGCTATTCGGTGGGGAATTACGCATTGAAACAGGTTGGTTTCGCGTGCTGCCGACAGTTCAACTCTTTGATTGATTTTTTGTTCGTCGACGGTTGAATAAACCAGATGGGCCGGTTCGTCATTTTTCAGACCAAACAACTCAGCCGATATTTTCAAAGGCTCGCCTCGAGCAATGGAAGTCGTGCCGGGCGAAACGTTGACTATTTGAACTCGGCTGGGGACTGCGATTTCTGCCCAAGGCAAGAGAATGCGTGCTGCGGAGTCGAGCGGGTCTTTGGGTGATGCGATGCGATAAATGGTACCGATTGCAACAAGAGCTAACAAAACATATCCCAACCTCAAGATCGACGTACGGTCAACGACCGAATCCATGGGCACTCCAGCGAGTTTTTGAGCCGCCTGTTTTTCAATAGCATGGTAGATCTGCTTTGGCATTTGTTGCCGATGTCCACGCAGCAAGAGTAAATTCAACAGGCTGTTTTTCAGTGAAGGAGTGCTTTGCTCGATTGCCAAGGCCGCGTAGGCGGGGTTGATGGATTGATGGATGAACCGCCAGAATATCCGCCCGCTGTACCAGGCAACTCCCAGTATCAGTAGGGCGAACATGATAATGCGCAATGGGGTATTCCAGCCACCGGGGATAACCCAGTGCTCCAGAACGGCCATCGTTAGCAGGTAACTCAGCACACCGATCAGCAGTGTGATAATCCCCGCAATAGCATCAACTCCCTTGAGAGCCCGCCGAGTGCGATAGATTTGTTGGTCGACAAGACCCGTTCTATTGGAGGGGACAGTTGGGGGAGACTGGATTTTATTCTTAACGCTAGACATCAGTCGCTAAAAGGTAGATGGGGGGTAGCTAACAGACCTCTTGCCACCCAGTGAGGTCCCCAATCTGTTAAAATGCAGGGAGAGGTAGGAGGGCCAGTGTCTTGTACGGTGCTTCCACCATTATACGGAGCTTAGTCCAGAAGTAAGCCATCTGAGGGCGATTTGTGCCAGTTGGGGTAGTGAGATTTGACAGTTTTCCTAAAAATTACGCTTTCATGACCGATCTTACTGCTTGGCGACTCTCAATATTCCGAATTCACCCTTGGACTCCCCGTGTTCAACTCCACCCAATTTAGAGATTTAATCAGTGGCCGCCAGCGGGGTATTTGGCCTGCATGCTTGCGAGGGGTGCTGCTTCTTATCGAATGGCCCTACCGATGGGTCATGGAGTGTCGGAATCGTCGCTACGACCAAGGCCGGTCTAAAATCCATGCAATGGAAGTTCCGGTCATTAGTGTCGGTAATCTCACTCTTGGTGGGACAGGCAAGACTCCCCTTGTGGAATGGCTTACTCAATTTCTAACGGACCAAGACTTGCGAGTTGCCATAGTCAGTCGGGGATATGGTGCTGACTTGGGACAGAAAAACGACGAGGCGCAGGAACTCGAACTGGCTCTTCCGACGGTGCCTCATATCCAAAATCGCGATCGGGTAGCTGGTTCTCGACAGGCGATTGGAGAAGAAAAAGCCCAAGTGATTGTGCTGGACGATGGATTTCAGCATCGACGCCTGGGGCGTGATCTCGACATTACATTGCTGGATGCTACCGAACCCTGGGGATTCAACCACGTTTTTCCACGCGGGACACTCCGTGAACCACCTGCGGGCTTAGCACGCTGCCAGGTTGTCATGCTAAGCCGTGCCAGCATGTTGGAGCCTGCAGCACGTCACGCAATCCAACAACAAGCTGCAAGTTTAGCCCCCACAGCTCTTTGGTGCGAAGTCGACCATGGCCCTGAGAAGCTCATAAATTCAGAGGGCCAGGAGATGCCTCTGGCGGCCCTCTCGGGAAAGCGGATTGCCGCGTTTTGCGGTATCGGTAATCCTGAAGGATTTCGTTATACGTTAGATTCTTTTTCCGAGGAACTTGTCCGTTGGCGAGAATTTCCCGATCACCATGCCTACACACAGCAAGACACGGTTTCACTCAGCAACTGGGCTCAAGGTGCTAATTTGGTGATTTGCACAAGAAAAGACCTGGTCAAATTGCGCCGATCTGATCTAGGGGGTATCCCCTTGTGGGCGCTCAGTATTCGTCTTGCATTTCTAGATGGTGAAGAGCTTTTTAAAACAGTACTGCGACAAGTGACACAAACACAGATTCCTAAATCGGAGTGCCAGTGAATTGGTACTGCCCGCGTAGCATTGGATGAAGTAGCAGGGGATGAAATGGGTGCGGTAACCCACGGCAGCTGGGATTGCTGCAAAATTCAACAGGGTTATGTTTTCACATCAATGTTATTGACAAGCCGTTCGTATTCTAGAATTCCCATGGCAGCATGCTGGGCCAGTTGCTTGGTGTAGAAGGTGTTGCACTTGCCGGTCAGGACTATGGTATGGTCGGTGGCAGAGACGTCGGTTGTAAAGACACGGAGGCCGCGAATGCAACCAGGCAATCTCGTCTTGATTCGTTTGTGTACGCGAAGTACCAATTCAGCGAGGTGCTCTTCTACATCGGCATCCGGTTTTTGGGTTTCATATACCCTGTGACGGGCTACTCCTAAAGAATCCTGCTTTGCCGTTTGGGACTGTCCTGGAGTTGAGGATGCACTGGTGGCGAGCAAATCGGTCTGCTGAACCGAAGTTTGCTGTTGAGATTCTGCCTGCGGGTGAACCGAAATGATCATCTCCCTACCTCCATGTCGGGAACGGCTGGCCGTGAAAGCAACGGCTAGGACCGTGTTAGCAACAGCAGAGCCGTTGCTTAGTAACCCAATTTATTGCCGGATTGACGTTGGAGGTCAACAGGAACACATGTTTATGCAGCCAATGGGGGGATGACCCACAAGATGTATTGGTGCAGTCCATCACTTCCCCCATTTTGTGCTGCTTCTATTGGCGACTAGGGGGCCACCGGTACCGAGGCTTCAATACCTGGCCAAGAAATGGCAATTTACGGAATTCTGCGACCACCTCTGCAACCCAAGTAGCGCTTTGGTGCCAGAGCGGATTCTATATCCGCGCTAGCATTACAGGCAGGAGCGTCCTATCGTCCTGGATCGCTCATCTTTCAGGCTCGCTGAGCTAACCAATCTTTTCGAGCTCGATCAGTTTTTGGACGACCTGCTCGGCAAGTTCTTCTGGGCTGGCAGTGTTGGCATCGAGTACAAGTTCTGAATTCTCGGGTGCCTCGTAAGGTGAGCTGATCCCCGTAAAGTCGCTAATTTCACCAGCTCGTGCTTTTTTGTAGAGCCCTTTTGGGTCACGGGATTCGCACGTTTCCAGTGAAGCATCTACAAATATTTCTAAAAAATCACCATCTGCCAGATTTTCACGTACCGCATCGCGGTCCGCACGGTAGGGGCTTACAAAGGCTGTCAGGGTAATGAGTCCCGAATCGCAAAGCAGATTTGCCACAGCACCGACACGGCGTATGTTTTCCTCGCGATCCTGCTGAGAAAAACCTAGACCAAAACGTTTGCCAAATTCCTCGCCGTAGCGTTTTGCCAGCATTTGTGGAGAAGCGCCCAAACTATGGCGAATATTGTCGCCATCCAGTACATAGCTGCGCACGCCGCGTTGGAAGAGTTTTTGATCGACAATATTCGCAACCGTGCTTTTGCCTGATCCACTTAAGCCCGTAAACCAGACAACACATCCACGATGCCCGGAGAGTTTCTCCCGATCGGCACGTGTAATCGCCGCTTCATGCCAAACAACTATGGGTTCTTGATCTTTTGATTCAGACATTGATTGAGTAATTCCTTGAGAAGGGTTAACTAATTCCAGCCAGTTCGCACAGATTTGCAGTAACTACTGGTTGCGGGCAACTCCAGACGAGGAAAAAAAGCGCCTCGGAACACCACCGGCCAGCCGGATGGCCTTGCAGGTATCCGGTTCCTTTGGCAGTGGCTAAAGCAGCTTGTGCTGATCGTAGTGCCAGGCTATTGGACAATTGCCGCAGTTCATCGCCGTGGCAGTCGGTTTCACCTCTTACAAGACCCAGCAGCAAGTTGCGAAGCTGTTCAAATTCATTGCGCAGAGCGTCAAGAGGAGCATCCAACTCCACACGTTGAAGCGCTTCCTGCTCCAGGAAATCGATTGCAGAACGAGCCAGCCCCAAAGCGAGCGTCGAAGTTTGGTAGCCTCCGGTGCCAGCACCCGCGCCACGTCGCATAACATTTTCTACGGGTCCAGCAAGAATCCATGGGTCCTCAACAAAGACACGGTCCAGTTGCAACGGACCCGTTTGGCTTGCGTTGAGGCCAATCAGTTGAGCCGGTTCGGGTATGTTGACACATGGCAAGTCAGTCGGCAACGCAACGAGTAACTGTTCTTCTGTGGGCTGGTTGTCGATTATCAGTGTGGCACCCACTGCCACATGCTGCGCGTGCGCGGCACCCGTTACCCAAGGCGAAAACCCCTCAAGCACGAACCCACCTGCCACGCGCTCCGCTCGCAGCACCGGCTTGGTCAAATGCCGACGGCTCGTGGTAAGGTGCGAAATGCCGACTGTGGCAAATGTTTTTCCCAGAGCCAATTCGGGTAGCAGCCGTTCCTTAAGTTCTTCGTTGGCTGAGTTCGCAATCTGCCGACAGGCACTTGTACGCTGCGTAAGGATAAAAGTCGTTGTTAAACACGCGCTACTCAGCGCCAGATAACCGAGTACTATGGATTCCTGATCCCATCCTTGTCCGCCCCATTCAGGTTCAATGAACCATTCGTAAACCCCGTACTGTCCGCAGAGGTCCAGTTGTGCTGCAGGCCATTTTCCCGTCATGTCCGACTCGCGGGCAAGCTCGGCCAACTGAGCACACAGTTCACCTAATGCGGGATCTTCAGGGGATATGATTTTAGAGGGAGGCATCAAAATCCATTGTACCTCAGACCGATGGCCCAGGCATATTCCCTCCCCAAGGAATTTTTTCCCAGGGCATGCTCAGCATGTCACCCCCAGGAAATTTATTTCCTAGGGCATGTTCATAGCCGAGCTTTGTCCGCCTGAGGCGACCAGATAGTCTTGTTCGACATAATCCATGACCATTCGATGGGCACTGAATCTTGCGGCTAGAGTCGCGATTGAGTTAACCATGCGATCGATCCATTTTTGAGGCAGACCGTCTGTGTCACGGTCGTAAAAGAGCGTGATCACTTCGTCTTGTAAAACACGCAACAATTCTTCGCCATCGCGTAAATCACCGACATCCGTATCGACATGCTGCGAGCCGTGGCCAATGCCAAAGCCATTCTTGCCATTGAAGGCTTCGGCCCACCAGCCATCCAAAACCGAACAATTCAGTCCGCCGTTAAGGACCACTTTCTGGCCACTTGTTCCGGAGGCTTCTAGAGGACGGCGTGGATTGTTCAGCCAGACGTCAACACCTTGGACAAGATGTCGACCGACGTTGATTTCGTAATCCTCTACGAAGACAATTCTGCCGTTAAAGACAGGATCGTGGCGTAAGTTGGCAATGGCTTGAACTAGCTTTTTACCAGGTTCGTCTGCCGGGTGTGCTTTGCCGGCAAAAATGAATTGCACTGGGCGGTTAGGGTCACTGATCAATTCGACGAATTTGTCCATATTCTGCAATAGCAGATCAGCTCGCTTGTAGGTTGCAAACCTGCGGGCGAAACCAATGGTGAGTGCGTTGGGGTTGAGCATGCTGCGAGCCGCTTCGATGGTAGATTCGTCTTCGTTGCGGCGA
This sequence comes from uncultured Planctomycetaceae bacterium, assembly GCA_963935315.1. Taxonomy (GTDB): domain Bacteria; phylum Planctomycetota; class Planctomycetia; order Pirellulales; family Lacipirellulaceae; genus Bythopirellula. Next base: position 7,533 of record CAWWCC010000059.1, read on the forward strand.
CGGCACTGGCGGCTGACGCGACGACGAACAAAATCAAGCAATCGGCTCTTCAGGACATTATGGGTTTCCCATAGCTCACCGGGGTCGACGTCATATATTTTTTGCCAAACTTCGGGATTGCCCATACCTTGCTGCCAATCCGGCCCTAGATACTTGTCGTACAGCAGTTGCATTGGGTAAGCCAGCCAACTGGGAACATGCACACCATTTGTAATATGGCCAATTGGCACTTCTTCTTCGACACGCCACGGCCAGAGATGGGCCCACATTCGGCGGGACACGTAACCATGCAACGAACTGACAGCATTGGCTCGACGTGAAAGCTTCAATCCGATTACGGTCATGCAAAATGTTTCAGATTCGTTTTGGGGTTCGACTCGGCCCAGACCCATCAATTGCTCATAGGATATACCCAGTTGCTGTCTCAGTGGGCCAAGATGCTCTTCGACAAGCCTGCCTTCGAAACGATCGTGACCGGCGGGCACCGGGGTATGGGTTGTGAAGACGGTATGCTGGGCCACTTCTCGAAGAGCATCGTCAAAACCCAGGCCGTCGTCGTGCATCTTCTCACGAATCACTTCCAACGGGGCAAAGGCGCTATGTCCTTCGTTCAGGTGGTACGCGCCCGGATGTATGCCCAAAGCACGTAGTGCCTTGACACCCCCCACACCGAGAACAAGCTCCTGGCGGATACGTGTACGCACATCACCACCATAAAGGCGAGATGTCAATTCACGGTCTTCGGGGAGGTTGCCTTCGACATCGCAATCAAGCAGATACAAGTTCACACGGCCAACTTTCATTAGCCAAACTTTGGCTTGCAGTTGGCCATCGAGTGTATCGATCGAAATGGTGATTGGCTTGCCGTCCGGATCGCGGGCCGGTTCCATGGCCAGGTTTTCGACTTTGGTATCCAGGTACTCTTCTTGTTGCCAGCCATCGGCATCCAGGTGTTGTCTAAAATACCCCTGGTTGTAGAAGAGGCCTATCGCCACTAGAGGCACACCCAAGCCACTCGCGCTCTTGATATGGTCACCAGAAAGCACCCCGAGACCGCCAGAGTAAATGGGTACGGATTCGTGGATGCCAAACTCGGCCGAGAAGTACGCGACCGGTTTTGATCCAAGCACACCCGCGTGGCGGGATCCCCAGGTAGTCTGTGTATTGTTTAGATAATCTTTCAGTCGACGATGGGCCTGATTGATACGGGTGTAAAGCACCATTTCGGAGGCCCGATCGGCCACTTGCTCGGGGGTCATTTCAGCAAGTAGTACCACAGGATTGTGATCCAATTGCCGCCAACGGAGGGGATCCAAGTCCCGGAACAGGCTCACCACTTCGGGGTGCCAGCTCCACCACAGATTGGAGGAAAGTGCCTTGCACTTGTCGTATAAGGCTTGTGGGGTGACCTCTGTCCAGTTATCTCTTGGCGAACTTGCCATGGCTCTGGGGATTTCAGTTTGGCTCATGATAGTACTTCCTTTGTATATTACGCACGGCAGAGATAGGCGCCAGAGAATTGTGGGGGCCCAGAGTACTGCCGTTTCAATATTTGTAGAACCCGGAGTTTATTCTTTTCTTGGTAAGACCACCGGGTAGGCTCGTGTCCATGAAAGGCGAATTATAGGCGGAATTGGCGTAATTTGCGATGCGGAATCTAATGGCTACAGTGGTAGCTGAATAAGATAGGTCGCAATTCCCCCATTTTGCCAACTTCAACGATATGACCTTTATTGCGAAACCAGACGGCAGCACTTAGAGTGGAATTTGCTACCTGAGGTCGATGTTCAGATGAGACCTCTCCCTCACAGTTGTCGAAAATGACAGCATCTATCCCAGACCTTGAGAAGAAAAACAATAAATGACTTTAGCCCAAGCCTACGGTTCTAAGAAGTTCGGGCTTTCTTTCGAGCTATTTCCACCAAAAACCGAGTCAGGTATGACAAATTTATTTTGTCATGTCGAGCGTTTTGTTGCTTATAAGCCAAGCTACATTACTTGCACTTACGGAGCAGGCGGTTCAACGCAAGATAAAACTCTGGAGGTTATCACCAAGGTAAGAGAGCGTTACCAATTGCCCGTGGCCACGCACTTGACTTGTGTTGGGCTCACTGCAGAGCAGTTGGGTGCTTATCTTCAGCGAGCGCAGGATCAGGGTGTTGAGAACGTGGTTGCTCTCCGCGGTGACCCTCCTCAGGGCGAAACAGAATTTGTGGCCCCCAGGGGAGGGTTTGGGTATGCCAATGAGCTGGTGGAGTTTATTCGCCAACAATTCCCGGCGATGGGAATTGCCGTTGGTGGCTATCCAGAAACCCATCAGGAAGCACCTAGCCCTGAGGCGGACCTGGTGAACCTGAAACGTAAAGTTGATGCGGGTGCAGATGCTATCATTACCCAATTGTTTTTTGACAATCGCGACTTTTTTGATTTCTGTGATCGCTGTGAGCAAATTGGCATTCACGTGCCGATTGTGCCAGGGTTATTGCCTATCACCAATGGTGCACAGATCCAACGCCTTGCGACTCTCTGCGGAGCAAAAATGCCAAAAACTCTGGTTGAGCAGTTGCATCAACACGCAGACGATCCGCAAGGACAGTTTAATATTGGGGTAGAATTCGCCACACGCCAAACGAGCGAGCTGCTGGAAGCGGGCGTCGCAGGTTTGCATTTTTATGTGTTGAATAAATCCGAGGCAACGGATCAGGTGCTTCGCTCAGTCCATTGGCCTAGGTGAAATTGATGAGTGAACAGCAGCCTTCAATTCCCTCCCAGAACATGACCGGACTAGAGATAGGCGATTATCGTGTGCTGAGGAGTCTTGGTGTTGGGGGTATGGCCGAAGTTTATCTTGCTGAGCAACTTTCGCTGGGCCGTCAGGTAGCACTCAAGATTTTGCATTCTCAATTAGCCAATGATGGCAACTACGTGCTCCGTTTTCAAAATGAGGCGCGTTCTGCAGCAGCGCTTGTGCATTCCAATATTGTACAGATCTATGAGGTGGGAGAAGTTTCTGGTGTGCATTTTATTGCTCAGGAATATGTTCCAGGCAAGAACCTGTCCCAGGTGATGCAAAGTCAGGGAGCTTTTGAACCTGGTCTGGTACTCGATATTCTTCGTCAGGTGGTATCCGCGCTCTGCAAAGCCGATGAGCTTGGTATCGTGCATCGTGATATCAAGCCCGAGAACATTTTATTCAGCCATTCTGGCGAAGTGAAAGTTGCTGATTTTGGTTTGGCGCGAATGCTAAGCAGCAATACGAAAACTCTCACACAAGTCGGTGTGGCGATGGGAACCCCGCTCTACATGAGCCCTGAACAGATTGAAGGACGGGAGGTCGACGTTCGTAGTGATATCTATTCGTTGGGTGTTACCAGTTATCACTTATTGACGGGATTGCCACCTTTTACAGGAGATACGGCACTGGCAATTGCTGTTCAGCATCTTAATAGTGTGCCCAAGCCACTTGAAAATATTCGTGAAGATGTGCCAAGTGGATTGGCCCGTCTGGTGCACCAAATGTTTTCCAAGCAGCCCGATCAAAGGCCTGCAAGTCCCAGTAAGTTATTAGCCGAATTGCGTAAGCTGGCCGGCGAAGCTGAACAGGCGGGCTGGTCTGAAGGGCCAGGGAACTGGTCTCTGGAAGAATGGATTGCTATCGATTCCAAGACCAATCCCAAACAAGAGAAGTTGGGCGAACTTATGCAGGCAGCCAATCGACTTCAGTTGCCTCGCAGGAATTGGATGAGGTTAGCCATTGGACTATCGATCGCACTCTTGCTGGGCGTCATGTTTGGTGTGGTGACGAGATCTGATTTTATTCTGGAGGGTTCTTCTTCACGTGACGTACCGATCAAGCCATCGATTGAAGCACAGCTTTTTTACGCGCGTTCGATAGACAATGAAGCAGCCTGGCTGGCTGCAGTGGAGTACGAAGGGGTCGAGCACTTTTGGAAACAGGTTGCCCGTAAGGGTTTAATCCGTTGCTATTTGCTTGTTCTAAGCGAGGCCGAAAAAGCGAAACAGGAGCTTCAAAATCTGGAGAAGCAAGTCGTGACCAAAGATGTGTCCTTGCGTGCTTTTATTTCAGCTAGTTTATGCATTGCCAATGAGCAATTGGGGGACAAAGCAGAAGCTTTATTAGCCTATGAGCAATTGGATGCTAGTATGCACCAAGTACTGCGCCGCACTGAAAGTCAGATCTACGAGAGTTTGCAGTCTTCGCTAGAACGTCTGTCTGTTACGACTCGCAGCCGCTAATAACGATTTGGCCAGCAAAAACCCAAATGGACAGAAAGACTATTGTCATCAGGCAGTGGGTTAAGTGCATGCTCATCGGAGGATCCACGGATTGAAAGTGATTCGTGACTTGACCAGGGAGTGGAAAGAATATGATCCTTGTCGCTTTCCCCCTTTGCTTGCTACTTGCATTCAAGCAAGAATTTCCTGCAGCAAGTTATGGGAGATTGGTGCGGAAGAACATTTGTTGGGGTGCCGGCCTTTATTATTCATAGGGTATCGTCCCTTGATAGGTAGTTGCCCCAGTCCATTGGTGCATGCCGCTACGGGTTGCCCAGGATGCATAACAGCGTTCTGCAATCCTCCCTATTGGAAAATTCATGAGGTAGGAGGGTTGGGTTGCGCGAATTGCAGGGCTCTTAGAAAAGGAACTGCCAGGTGGAGATGCCGTTTTTAAAAACCAAAATCCTTGGAACAGGCATGATCGTTGGAACACAGAGGCTTCATTAGATCTCCGGGAATTGGTAACATCCTAACAATTTTCCAACCGAGATCAGGGATCCCATCGTCATGCATTACCCTCAGTGGAATGGACGTTTATCGCCACTACTTGTATTTTCACTTCTGATTGTCAGCCCAGGACTTTTTGCAGCTGAAAATGTTGCAGAACGTTTCGAAGCTCTTCTTGACGAAATGTGGGAAAGCAGAATGCAAGAGAATCCACTATTTGCTACATCGACTGGCGATCATCGTTTTAATGATCGTTTGGCCGAGGTATCTCTGGCAGATAGTGCACGACGTAATCAGATAGATCGAGTCTATTTGGATCGTCTGAATAACTTGGACCCAGAAATGCTGCCTGCAGAGGATAGAATCCACTACGCCATTGCCAGGCGATTGCTCAAGGAAAAATTGGCGGAATACAAGTTTCAGGCTTTTCTGATTCCGATTACGCATCGGGATGGTTTCCATTTGGATTTTCCGGAGTTGGCGAAAAAAGTACCTCTGATTACCGTCAAGGATTTTGAAAATTACGCTGCCCGGCTTAATGGATTTGAACGCTACGTATTGGGGCATATGGAACTCATGCGGAAGGGTTTGACAACGGGACATACCTTGTCGGAGCTGGTGCTTGAGGATTGGGAAGAGGCAATAGAGGCTCAAATCGTTGAAAAACCTGAGCAAAGTTTGCTGTACGAGCCGTGTCAAAATTTTCCGACCACAGTAGCAGAGTCGGAGCATCGGCGTTTACAGACGGCTGTTCGCGACGCGATCTCGAATAGTGTGGTTCCCGGCTATCGCAAATTCCGACATTTTATGGAATCAGAGTATGTGCCCCAGGCGCGTGGCTCTATTGGCGCTTCGGCTTTTCCAGGTGGACGAGATTTTTACAGACATCGCGTGCGGAAATTTACCACTTTGGACCTTACACCTGAAGAAGTTCATAACATCGGATTGGCTGAAGTGAAACGCATTCGTGCTGAAATGGATGAGATTATCAAACGCGTTGAGTTTGAAGGAGAATTTGCGGCATTTATCCAGTATTTACGTGAAGACCCGCAGTTTTACGCCACCAGCGAAGAGGAATTGCTAAAAGAAGTTGCTTATGTTCTTAAGCAAATGGATGGGAAATTGCCAGAGTTATTTGGCCATTTGCCACGCATGCCTTACGGCTTGTTAGAAATCCCCGACTATGTAGCTCCGCGTACGACTTCAGCATATTATCAACGCGCTAGTGGTGACGGAACACGTGCGGGCTTCTACTACATGAATACGTATAACTTAAAGAGTCGGCCACTTTACACCGTGGAAGCGCTATCTTTTCATGAGGCCGTACCGGGTCATCATTTGCAATTGGCACTCCAGCAAGAAATTGAAGACTTGCCACACTTCAGGCGATTTAGCAGCTTTACTGCCTATGTCGAGGGTTGGGCTCTCTATGCCGAACGGTTGGGTCTAGAAGCGGGGTTTTATCAGGACCCCTACAGCGACTTTGGCCGATTGACTATGGAGATTTGGCGGGCCTGTCGCCTGGTGGTGGATACGGGTATCCATTACTTTGGTTGGACGCGTGAGCGGGCCATCGAATACTTGCGAGACAACAGTTCCTTGTCGCTTCACAATATTCGTGCCGAGGTGGATCGATACATTAGCTGGCCCGGACAGGCATTGGGGTACAAAATTGGAGAGATGAAGATTCGCGCGTTACGTGCTCATGCGGAAGAACAGCTAGGCAACCGATTCAATGTGCGCAGCTTTCATGATGCAGTGCTCATCAGTGGATCGGTTCCCCTGGACGTGCTCGAAGCAAATGTCAACGCCTGGATCCAACGTCAGATTCACAGCGCACCATAGCTGGCGACTTTTTCGGGTTTGGTAAGCACTACTGTCAGAATTAGCAATGGCGGCAAATAATCCAATCAGGATGTAGAGCACCAGCAGCATCCACCAACCCAAAACGACGACGGGGGGAGGATCAAATCCAGCTGCGTGTGCAGCTAAACCCAGGAGTGCGATAAAGCCAAGCAACAAGGCGGCATTGTCGGCACCGCCAAATCCTTGGACAAGACCCAATGCAATGGCCACAATGGTGAAGGTTCCCACGAGCTGTCGCATGGAAAATGAAAACGAAAAGCCTGCAGTCGCACTTTTTTGAGAGGCATCGCCTGAATCCGTATCGGGCCTGGTTGTTGCCAGTGGCTTGCCATCTTCGGCTGCACGTT
>CAWWCC010000060.1:0-14449 GCA_963935315.1 uncultured Planctomycetaceae bacterium
TCGTTGTCGATTTTTCATGTTTCACATGTTAATCACTAGAGCCGAGAGAAGAGCCACCAGCTGGTCCGCGCGATGCGCGCAGGACACTCTGTACCAGACCATTATCCTTCAAAGGTCCCGTCATGTCACGGTTTTTGAGAGCCGCGGGGTCGATTGTTCATATTTCACATGTTAATCACTAGAGCCGAGAGAAGAGCCGCCAGCTGGTCCGCGCGATGCGCGCAGGACACGCTGTACCAGACCATTATCCTCCAAAGGTCCCGTCATGTCACGGTTTTTGAGAGCCGCGGGAACGAACCAAAGCATCATATTTTGATAATAGTCGCCCCCAAAATGCCGCTGACCCGTATCCATATCGCCCCGAATGGTATTGGGAGCATCCCAGGTGTACCCCCATTGGCAGACTATATTCTCCATGCACTTGTGCATGAGCTCGATGCCAAATTCTTGCTCCCCTTCGTACATATAGGTCATGGCCAGCATCATCAGTTCGGGCGGAAAATACCCATAGGTTCCATAGCCACCTACTTTCGCCGCCGACCCGTCGGCATTGGCGTAATTGGTTGCACCCGATTGGCTCAGCTGGCAATTGGCCTGACGAATCGTCTCTAAAGTCGTATCGATCCGCTGCTTGGGAAAAACACCTTCAATGCCGTGCGCATCACAAATCCATTCCCCATCGAGTTGATAACCGAAAATCATGTCCGAGCGTAAGTCTTCGTCTGGATCGAAAAAATTCAGGTAATACGTTCCATTCCAAAGTTTTTCTTCCAGCACTTTCCTGCCTGCTTCGAGCCACTGATCGCACTTGGCCACATACTCTGTATCCTCCATGGTCTGAGCCATGCGTTTCATCACTTGTACCTGGGCCATGCGTACTGCACCCGCATGGGTCACATAACCTTTCCAACCCGGCTCCGGCGCTTCAAACCACTCAGTATCCCCCAGCCCATGTCCATCGGTCCCGGGTTCTGGCATCGATACGATTTGCGACAGCCCATACTTGGGTCGCAAATTCATGGAAAAATCATTTGCCCGTTTCAGAGAATCATAAAATTCGTGCAAGACCTGGTCGTCGCCAGTGGTACGCCAATATCGATCAAGCATAATCACATAGCACGCCGCGTTGAGGACGGTTTGGTATCCCTTGTCGGGCGCGGCCAGGTCGTAGGGTCGTTTGTTTTCCACGTCCATGGCCGTTACTCCCCCAAAGATCCAAGGCGGCCGACCATCTTCAAATTGGTACTCCTTATACCCGCGTAGAGTTGAGAGAGCGGCTTCTGGATAAAAATAGACGATGGGCATATTGCCATAGAAACTACAAGGAATGCACTCAATCTGGGGGCAACCGCGTGGGCATTCGTTGAGTCCAAACAAGCCAAGCTCAGGCTCAAAGTTGGACAACAGGCCTTTGCTTTGGCCCCAGATGCTCGTTTCGGGTATTAAATGCAGATTGTTAATCAGGCAATCGGCAAGCCAACCAGGCAGGTGCTCGTCATGATAGATTTCTTCCTGCCAGGCGATGACGCGTTTCAGCAGGTCTTCGTGCTGGGAGGCCAACTGCTGGGCGACTTCCACAGCACTCGTATAGTACTTGGCGTACATATGCGTGAACACGCGCGTATCCTCGACTCCTGGGGCTCCACCCGCATTCCACTTGGGGGCGTGCCAGGAGAGAACAAATCGGCGCACCGACTGCTCTCCCGGTTGCAGCTTGAAATCTGCAGCCACGGTCGTTCCAGAATCTTCAGTCTTGGTGGGTGGCAACCGCTGTTCCATAGAGTTCCAAGCAGCACCATCGACTCCCAGGGATCCGCCCCGGCGAACCCCTTCCTGGCCAAGGCAGGCCAAGACATAACTCAACTGCCGGGCGCCGTCTTGCTCAAGACTAGAGACGACAACTCCCTGCATGTTTTTCTCGATGGACTGGCGCTTGTGTGGTATCCCTGTTTGCTCGTGAGGACTTTCAAACCCCGGAAAACTCAAAGCAATCGTTCCCCGATGCGTTTGCCGATCGGGATTGCGTAATGAAACTTCAATGATTAAGCCAGGCATCATCGAAGTTTTGGTATCGCCGGGTAACATGGGCGACCAGGCACGCACCCCCACCGAGACCGGCAAATCGGTCTGGTACTCCATATCAAGAATGGGATAGTGTCCGAAGTAGTCGATTGATTTTGCTAACGTGACCCTTTCCGTACCCGTGTCGAAAAAAGCAGGGGTGTAGTCCAGGGGAGGAAAAGTGCCCGTCTCGCGTTCAACAGGCCGGTCGAGTTTGCCCTGGGTATCGGTGGCCAACACGCAGGATTTCCCGTCGACACTTATTCCCAGAAAAGGAACGTTGTAGAGAAGTCGTGGGTAGATCAAATGGTTGAAGAGCGTGCTATAGCCAAGCATGCCATTCGCCTCGATGTCGAGACAGCCCGTGTCGAGCCCACCGAGCGGCATTCCGCAAGTAGGGCGCGGATTTCCACGGTAAATGACACCTGGGATGGGCTCTTGAAATCCCTTAACTTCAAATTCTTGCCACTTGGCATGAAGAAGACCCTTTGGGAAATAAGTGGCGATACTCTCCTCGGCCCAAACTTGAGCCTGCCAGCTTAAGAATCCACTTATCAAACTTATCAAGACGATGGGAGCGAGAAAACGTACTTTGCTTTTCATAGTCATTCTTTCACCTTTGCATTTGCAATGAAGGGCTTTTTATCACTTTTTGGCAATGGTATCATAGCGGCTACGTTCTGAATATGCGAACCGTTTTTCTGCCTGCAAGGAGAATTTAGTGATTGCTCATGTGCCACGAAGAAGTGGGTTTGATTTTCTGAGGAAAACGTGGCTGCTAAGGAAGACGCAGCGCGGAATCCTTTGCGTGTTCCCATTGCTGGGACTCCTGCTGGGATATTTTTCAACCTGGGATTGCTACGCATTTCCCACCGATCCGGCCCGCATCTTCGCCCGCGGTCAAAGCCCTGCAGCCGGCCAGTTCGAAGTGGAAGCTTCTGTCTGGCAGGGAGGTGATCTCTCTGAACTCGGTGAGGGCAAGCGCATCTACCTGGAAAAGACAACTATCAAAACTGACCCGCAGGGCCACTTCGACTTTTGGTTAGACGAAAGTCGCGCGGACACGGGGAATCTTCGCGGAGAAAAATATCAACTCCATCAAGAGCTTCGACTCGAACTGAAATACCGTCCGCCTGGAAAAGACCTGGTCCACCTCCGCTATGAACTACTTCCCATCGACAATGCTTATGTGGCCACCCGAGGTAAGGTCCTGGCAAAGCCAGGCGCGAATGACGATCTCAAAGGCTTGTACTCCAAGAAGTACAAACCGAAATTCAGAGAATTCCAACCCGAACATGCTCGCCGTGGGTTAGCCATCCTTTATCCCGATGGACGCTTACAAACGGAAGATGGTTCGTATCTGCAAACCACGGGAACCACAACTTCTGGTGTGCAAGAATTCTTCGACTATTGCACCCATCATCATGTTGATGGATATATCGTGGGTGGTTCCATTCCTAAAAGGCAACAGGTTGTCTACCGCATCTGGACTCCCGTGCGGATGCATCCCGCCCAAGGGATCCGCATCGACACCGGGGCTATCACACTGCAGTTCATGCCCGAACTCGGGGATCAACCAGGGCTCACGATTGATTCTTGCATGATGAATGATATACGCATTCGTGGATTACTGCACTACAGGGCGAAGGGTTATGCCTTGGCCATCCAACCCGCTAATCCCTTGCCGCTGGACCGTTTTGTCGGGAATACGATTGTCGACACGGCCGTGTTTGTCACGGCCATTGCTTGCAAAGACGCCCGCGGAGCCGTGCGATTCGACGGCTCGATTAATTTTTCTAGTTTCGACTTTAACGAAATCAATCATGGAGAACTGGGCATCCATGTGGCAGCTGGCGGTTCCTTCAGCAACTGCCGCATCACCTGCAAGCACGTGCATGGGCAGGTCCATACCTCGATCCTGGACGAGGGTAGCGGTCACAATGTGTGGGAAGTCAATCTGAACTGCGATGGAATGGATCCACTGGGCATCGACACGAGTGGGCATAGTAATATCTGGTTCACCAATATCCGGTCGCGCAATAAACCCAGCCTGACCATTCGGCCCAACGCCGCGGGGAATCAGTTCTTTCTGATGGGCCTTAATGGAGGATTCGATAATCAAGCAACCTGGCCTACCAACCGTTTCTATGCCGCCGCCAGCATCCCGGCCGACAAGATTAAACTGGGCTTTGCGGTGGATACCCCGGCGACTCCCACCAGTGGCGAACTCATGATCAATCGACATCCATTCCCCGTGGTGGTGATGATCAAATCTCCCGGATCAGTGACCCAATGGGAACTGAATGACACCTATGGTGCCTCGGAAAAATTTGAAGGCCCCTTATCCACAGGACAATCGATTCATCTGACCACAGGCGAAGCCATTCGGCTGCATTACACAGATACCCCTCCCGAGTGGCGATGGCGTGCCGTGCAATGACTTCAAGCTGATGTCTTGCATTAGTTGAGAGCCACTCATGGAGCGCGTAGTCAATAAGTTGCTGCTGCCCCAAGCTATGTTGGAGATGAGCGGCGTGGAGAACGCTACGGCAAATTCAGGTGTGCTCTAGCTAGCTGAAAACGCGTGCAATATGTAGGCTGGCGCCCGGCAAATCGATTCGCATTCCTATCGACTCTGGCCTAAGCTGGTATTGGACCGCCAGATACTGATCAAGTAAAATCTGATTCTGATTGCCCTCCCCAAATTTTCCTGCCCATTGCTTTCGCTTCAAAGATATCAAATGAATGGAACGTTTAGTTCAATGGCTGGTCGTCGTCGAATTTCCCCTGCGGCATTCACTTTAGTGGAATTGCTGGTGGTGATTGCCATTATTGGCACGCTCATTGCGCTACTCTTGCCTGCCGTCCAGTCTGCTCGAGAGGCGGCGCGCCGCAGCCATTGTTTGAATAATCTCAAGCAAATTGGACTTGCTGTGCAGTGCTACCATGATGTCCATGGGCATTATCCGTCTGGGCGTCGAAGTAGAACACAGTATGGCGTTTCATGGGCTTTCCGTTTGCTTCCTCACATGGAGCAGACTGCCCTGCATGAAGCGTTTACCGAAACAGAGCGGGTTGATGCCCCAGAAAATGCAACAGCAATGCGCACCCCTGTGGCTACCTTCTTTTGTCCCTCACGCAGATCGCCAGTTGCCAATCGTAATTTTGACGACAATGACGCACCAACCAAAGTCCCATCTGTGGCAGCCGGCGGTGATTATGCCTCAAATGCAGGACTCAGTTATCATATGGGAACGGTCCCCGAAACTCCTGTCGACGAGGATAATCCCGGTCGTTTTATAGGACCGATATTTACGCTCTCACGGGTTAAGGATCGACAGGTAACGGACGGATTATCGCAAACATTTGCTGTGGGCGAGCGTCACATTCCTCCGGCTCCTGACAACACTACAACAGGATTGGAACATCGGGTGCAGGGCGACACAGCATTTTTCTCAGCGGATACACCGGAAACAATTTTTGGGGGCACCGAAAACGGTCTGGCTACCGACTTCTATGACGCCAACAACGGAAAGTTTGGCAGCCACCATAGCCAGATTACATTATTCGCATTTTTGGACGGACACGTTCAAAGTATCGATCAATCGGTCCAAGACGTGACCTTGCAGCGACTTTCAACGATTGCGGATGGTGAATTGATAGATTTCTAGATAATAATTTCTTTCATGACATTCCCATGGACGTCCGTCAGACGGAAGTCGCGTCCCGCATAACGATAAGTCAACCGTTCATGGTCGATTCCCATGAGGTGCAAGATTGTCGCGTGGTAGTCGTGAACATGGCAGGGTTTGTCGACAGTCGAAATACCGTAGGGATCCGTTTCACCGTAGGTAATGCCTCCTTGAATGCCACCACCGGCCAGCAAGCAAGAAAACGCATCGGCATGGTGCTCTCGGCCCGTGGAATTGAAAGTGACGGGAGTACGGCCAAATTCCGTACAAATTGCAATCAACGTTTCGTCGAGCATCCCTCGTTGTTTCAAGTCCCTGATCAAAGCGGCCAACGGTTTGTCTACGCGCTCGGCCTTAGGCACATGTTCTTGCATATTCGCATGCGAATCCCAATTGCTATGGGAACCTGATTCAATGATTTCCACAACACGCACACCCCGTTCGACAAGTCTGCGTGCCGCCAGACATTGCCAGGCAAAGGACCTGGTATCTCCAGCTTCCACTCCGTACATCTGCAAAGTGCTGGCTGTTTCTTGATTTGCATTCAACACTTCAGGAGCCACCCGCATCATACCCCGGGCTACCTGGTTGGTTTGGTCACGTGCGATGAGTTGGGCATCATGTTGTCGCTGCTTCCAATGCATTTGGTTCACGTCATGCAACATTTTCTGCTGCAATTCAGCCAGTGTCGTGGACCGGGCTAAAGGATTCAGGTTAGGAATCGGGTCATCGCCAGGAAGAAGATGCACTCCTTGGTGGATGGGCGGCAAGAAAAGGCTATCCCAATTCTGTGCACCGGCATATGGCAAGAGTTCACAGAAAACAGTATAGGCAGGTAAATTCTTATTCAGCGTGCCTAAGCCATAGCTCAACCATCCTCCGATACTGGGCATCGGAATGGTCGCAGAACCCGTATGCATGGCCAACGTTGCCTGAAAATGTTCTACGATGTCTGTTTTCATGGTGCGGATCATGCACAGTTCGTCCGCCACACTCCCTAAATTTGAGAAGAGTTCACTCATCATCAGTCCGGACTGGCCATAGGGATCGAACCGAAACTGGGAACCCATGATTTTCTGTGCGTTGCCACGGTACATGGCTGTCTTGCCATGATCCGCGTTGAGCTGCGGTTTGTAATCAAAAGTTTCGACGTGAGAAAACCCTCCGGTCAGGAAGACTATAATAAGTTGCTTCGCTCGAGCCGGGTGATGCAGTCGTTGCGGGGCGTAAACACCGCTTTGGGTCTGCGCTGCAGCAAGCTTAAGTTGACTGTGCAGACCACCAGCACAGAAACCACACCCTCCGATCGTGGCTTGCAGAAACTGTCGTCGATCAAGAAATGACTTGGCGTTCATACTCGATAAAATCTATCTTTCCCAGTAGTAATGGCGCCCCCCCTCTCGTCTACGGGGGAGGGGGGAGGGGGCTCTTCAAGGATCTTAGTCTACATAAAGAAATTCGTTGGATGTAAGCAATACTTTCGACAAACTTGTCCAAGTTTCGGTTTCTCGGTCGGGATCCGGAACATTTTGGTTGGCAAGTTCGGCTTCTACTTTCTCAAGATAAGACCTCCACAATGCTGCTTCTTGTTCACCCGGACTTCGGCCGTAGACAAGTTGAATGGCGCGCACGATGCGATCTTCCACTGCTCCTTGATGTTCCAGAATCCGCCCGGCCAAGGATTGGGCCTGACTTTGCACCCATGGATTGTTCATGAGAAAGAGCGATTGCAAAGGGACCGTTGCACTAGTACGTCTTGCCGTAGTCGTATTGGTGTCTGGTTGATCGAACAGTCCCAAGTAGGGATGCCGCTGAAACCTCTGCGTGAGAAGGTAAACGCTGCGATGGGGAGAGGGATAGATTTCTTGAAATGGGGCGTGCTGCGTATAGCCCCAACTTTCAGCAGGCGGAAAAGGGTGTTGCCCTGGACGCCCCAAATTGAGTGAGCCACCTACCCACATCATCGCATCACGTAAAGCCTCTGCATCGAGACGGCGTCGCGCAAAACGCCAGTAAGTTCGATTATCAGGATCGATCGTAAAATTTTTCGCATCTAGCGTACTAGCAAGTTGGTAGGTTTTGCTACTCAAAATCAAACGATGCAGTGCTTTGACGGACCAACCGCTGTCAATAAATTGCTTTGCCAAATACTCCAGCAACTCTGGATGTGTAGGTGGTGAACCTGACAATCCAAAATTGGATGGTGTCGCCACCAAACCTGTGCCAAAATGATGTTGCCAGACGCGGTTGGCCATCACGCGTGCCAACATTGCGCCGGCAACTGAATCAGGATTGGTCATCCATTGGGCTAATTCCAGGCGACCACTATGATTCTCAGGAATCTTTACCGGGTTCGCTCCGCGAAAAAATTTCGGGACACTTCGCGGTACAACCTCACCAAGGTCTTTTGGCTGGCCTGATAGCTGGATCTGACGGTCACGCGCTTCGCCTTCCCCAACAGCGTAAGCAGCAGGAAGATCCGCTGGGAGGTCGGACCGCGGCAACTTTTCTCGCAGCTTTTTTTCTTTTTCCTCGATCACGCTTATTACCTGCTGGCGCTGAACAATCAACGCTTGAAGCTGTTGTTGCAAGTTTTCATATTCCTGTCCCGTGGTCTCTGCAGACTGGATTTTTTCGTTGAGCTCTTTCAGGCGCTCGCCAGCAGCAGCAAGTTGCTGGCCGAGTTCGCCGGAGCGAATCGCTTTGATTTGTTGAGTGATATTTTCAACCTGCTGTTGATGCTTTTGTATAGCAACACTCACGTTCTGATGAGGTTCTAGCGGCACGAAGTTCTTTCGGGAGGTTACCAGGGATGCATAGGTTTCCGACCCGGTGTAGGGATATTGCGTGCTGGCAAAAATGCCATAGAGGCCATAATAGTCCTCCATCGTAAGGGGTTCGGATTTATGATCGTGACACCGCGCACATCTGAGTGTGAGCCCAAGAAAGGCTCGACTCGTGGCATCGATTGAATCTTCCAATACCAGGTGTTGCAGTTCATAAGGCGAAGTTCCATAACGACGTGACAGTGCAATAAAGCCTGTTGCGATAATCTGCTCGGCATAGCGTTCGTCCTTATTGCTATGGGCAAGAAGATCACCTGCCAGTTGTTCGCGAAGAAAGAGATCGTAGGGAAGATCTGCATTGAACGAGTCGATGATGTAGTTGCGGTAGAGATGAATCTCAGGAATAGGATAGTCCGCATTATCGCCAGCCGTATCGGCATAGCGCACTAAGTCCATCCAGTGACGCCCCCAGCGTTCCCCGTAGTATGGTGATTGAAGAAGAGTATCGACTTCGTGAGCAAAAGCATCTGGTGAACTGTCACGACGGTATGCTTCTATTTGCTCAAATGTGGGAGGCAAGCCGATGAGGTCAAAGTACACACGCCGTAACAAAGTTCGCGGGTCAGCAGGTGCCTCGGGTTTGATCTGCGTTTCGACTTGCTTTTGCCTGACAAAACGATCGATGGGATGATCGGACCAATCGCCTACCTGGTCAGGTGGTTGTGAATTTCCTAATGGTTGAAAGGCCCAGTGCTGAGAAGATTCTTCTGCAAGGGTATCTTCATTACCAAAAACGGTGTGGGCGTTTGCACAGCAAAACAGCAAAGTAGCAAGCAGGATTTGAGGCACATAGTTCATACGTAACCTACCAACGCACATCGGAATTTGCTGGAACACACGAATCACCGCTAAAGCATAAGGGCACACGTTTGTGGCCCCGCTGCATGGCAGCTTTCCACAAGGAATTTGATCTAGAAAACTGTGGCGTATATTGATTTAGGAGGGAAGTCCATTATAATACTTTTATCGCTAAAAAACAACCATGAATTCCTTCATGGGCTTTTATTACCAAATGTTTTCACGCTAAGAACGCTTCTTATTCTGGGTGCTACAAGAACGATGATGCGGCAGAAAACCATCACTGTTCTCTTTGCATTTTCTCTGCTCATCCAATCTGCTAGTGCTGAGCTTCAAGAACAGTACAAGGTAGATTTTTTTGAACGCAAAGTGCGTCCGCTCTTGGTGAACAAATGTGGCGAATGCCATGGTCCCGATTTGGCCGAAGCAAATTTGCGTCTCGATTCTGCAGCCCATTTGTTTGCTGGTGGAGAATCCGGAAAAGTTGTCATACCCTTCGATGCCAAGGCAAGTCGATTGATTCAACTTGTGCATGGCCGAGATGATCTTCAGATGCCGCCTGAGGATCGCTTGGAGCCCCATGAAATCTTAACGTTAGAGGAGTGGGTTCAAGAAGGTGCATATTGGCCCGGTTATGAGGCATCCCCAAAAAACCCTGAGAAAAACCCTGAACAGAAAGACCCCCTGTTTTCTGAGGAGCAAAAGTCTTTTTGGTCCTTCCAGCCGATTCGCAACCCTTTATTGCCTCAGGTATCCGATAACCATTGGCCTACTTCTCCGGTTGATTACTTCATCTTGGCACGACTGGAAGAGAAGGGACTCACACCGGCAGTGCCAGCCGACAAACGCACTCTACTACGACGAGTGACTTACGATTTAACGGGGTTGCCACCCACACCTGAAGAGATGAAAGACTTTCTTGCCGATGATAGCCAGCATGCGTTCGAGAAGGTTGTCGATCGTCTACTTGCATCGCCCAGATATGGTGAGCAATGGGCACAACATTGGCTCGACGTGGTTCGTTTTGCTGAGTCGGCCGGTCACGATGGAAACAATGCATATTTGCACGCTTGGCGCTACCGCGACTATGTCATTCAATCAATCAACGACGACAAGCCGTTCAATCAGTTCATCGTCGAGCAGTTGGCTGGCGACTTGCTACCTGCAACAGGAGATCCGGCACGCGATTATGAACAATTGGTAGCAACCGGCTTTTTGCAGGTTGGTCCCAAGCCTGTCGTGATGCGCGACAAGCGGCAGATGCTTCTTGATATTGCCGACGAGCAATTGCATACAACGGGCGTTGCTTTTCTAGGGCTTACCATCGGTTGTGCTCGTTGCCACGATCATAAATTTGATCCCATACCAACTGCTGACTATTATTCGCTGGCTGGTATTTTCACCAGCACGCACATCATGGCCGATGCCATTAACGACTCAAAGTGGGTCGAAGAAGAAATTCCGGGACATGATGGAAAACCGGTCAAAACAATGCTTGTGCACGACCTGCCCGAACCCAAGAACCTGCAAGTACATCGCCGTGGAAATTACCGCACCTTGGGTGAAGAAGTACCACGACGCTTTTTGCAGATCATTGCAGGAGAAAATCATTTACCGATAGAAACCGCGGGAAGTGGTCGCCTTGAGCTGGCCCAATGGATCGCCAGCAGAGAAAACCCGCTCACTTCGCGCGTCATCGTCAATCGACTTTGGCAATATCATTTTGGACAAGGTATTGTTCCCTCCAGTGGTAACTTTGGCTTACGAGGAGAGGCTCCCTCCCACCCTAAATTACTCGATTGGCTGGCGACTCGATTTATCGAAAACGGCTGGTCACTGAAAGCCTTGCATAAAATGCTGTTGCTTTCGAGCACGTACCAACAAGCGCATGTTGAAGATCAGCAAGCATCCTTGGCTGACCCAGAGAATCGCCTGCTCGGGCGGATGCCACGCCGCCGACTCACGGGAGAGCAATTGCGCGATACGCTGTTGTTTTTAAGCGGAGAATTAGATCTCACCATGGGAGGCACCTTGTTCACGGAGGGTTATTCGCCTAATGATGCAGTTCGAGAACTCTACGTTGTTGATATTAGCGGCAAAGAAACTTATCCCCCTTTTCTCAAACCGCGACGCAGTATTTATCTACCCGTGATTCGCAATGGCCGTCCAGAGCTACAAACGCTCTTTGATAGCCCCAGCGCCCATGAGTCGACTTCGGTGCGCAGCGAAACGACGGTTCCAACACAATCACTTTATTTAATGAATAGCCCATTTATTCGCAATCTTGCCTTATCATTCGTCAATCAAATAACCGATGCCTTGATAGCTGACGAGATTCCAGAGCAGCAATTCATGCGAAAGGGGATTCAGAGAGCCTACGAATTGGTTCTCGGAAGACCTCCCACTGAAGAGGAGATTGTTCGCTCCGAAGAATTTCTTGATACTTATCAGCAGCTGGCTGCGAAGGTCCCCAATCCGTTAAAGATCTCTACCCAAGCAGGTGGAATAGAAGCCTATGTTGATTTAATTCAGAAAACAGAAGGACTCGTTTTCTACCAACAATATTCAGGAATAGAATTCAATGGCAGAGACAGCATGATTCGCACCAATTTAAGCGAGCAACATTCCAACATGCCAGACGAATTCTCTGCAGAATGCTGGATCAAGCCAGCGGCAGTTCCCAGCTTTATGATGATCGTTGGTCGTGATGGTGCTGCGAGGAGACTTTGGAAAATAGGCGTTTATGGCCTAGAGATCGAAGAGAAGCGACAGAATGTATTATTCACCCAAGTTTTCGATGCGCGACTTGGTGGGCATCGCATAATAGCAGAACCGCAGTGTATCGCCCCCTTAGAAGAATGGACCCATGTCCTGTTTGCATGCGGCAATAACCAGCGACGCTTTTTTGTTAATGGCCAACTGGTCGATGACATGAAATACGAAGGACGGTTACCCACGGGGAATGTGCCTCTTACGATCGGTGCCCGCGCAACCAAAACAGAAATGTTTCATGGTAAGATCGATCATGTCTCCATTTATGATCGTGTGCTCGATCAACCTACTGCAAAGAAGCATTACCATACTTTTCGCAAGGTGCTTCATGGAGAATTGGTTGACAACAACGTGCTTGCCTGGCAAGCCTTTTGTCAGTCGTTATTCTGCTTGAACGAATTCATCTATATCGAGTGACGTCTGAAACCTAGTATCTATTATGAACAAAAAGACTACAGCCCACGCGAGTTCCCACCTACCCTCGCGGCGTGAAATTTTGCGGAAAACCGCGTGTGGATTTGGACACGTGGCACTCATGGGCATGTTTCAGCAACTCGCGCAAGCGGGATCTTCACCCTCTGAAGTGTCCCAGCCAATTCTGCATTTTGCCCCTCGTGCTAAGCGAGTCCTATTTCTCTTTATGCATGGCGGTGTATCGCACATCGACAGCTTTGACCCCAAACCGCAACTCGAAAAGTTTGACGGCAAGCCGCTGCCTTTCGAAAGAGCATTGCAGTTTGCCGAAGTGGGTAACCTGATGCGCTCGCCTTGGCAATTCCGCAATTATGGAGAGTGTGGACTGCCCGTAAGCGATCTGTTTCCTCACATTGGAAGCGTAATCGATGACATCTGCTTGATCCGCTCCATGCACGTCGAGCAAGTCGATCATGGCGGCGCCATCCTCCAGTTGCACACAGGTTCTGCCGTATTCACGCGCCCCAGCATAGGTTCCTGGGTGACTTATGGGCTGGGTAGCGAGAACCAAAACATGCCCGGCTTCATCACAATTTCGCCAACCATGATGCACGGAGCGCAGCAGCTTTATGGTTCTGCTTTTCTTCCAGCCAGTTATCAGGGCACAGCCGTGGGTGATTTCAAAGCGTCCATGGCAAATGCAAAAATACGGAATCTTGAGCGTGCAGAGCTATCTGACCCGCTGCAGCGTCTGCAGCTTGATCTCATCCAGACTAGTAATCGAAAAAACAGCGCTCAGGTTGCTGACGACTCACGCTTGCAGGCCCGCATCGAGGCTTTTGAGCTTGCTTTTCGCATGCAGATGGAGGCACCCAACGTACTCGATATTGGCCGAGAATCAGAAGCCACCAGACAACTTTATGGAATTGATGGCAGCCCCACCGATAATTTTGGTCGCCAATGTTTAATGGCGCGTCGTTTAGCAGAGCAGGGGGTTCGATTCGTACAGTGCTCTCACAGCTACAAGTGGGACCAACATGGGGACCTCTATAAGGGCCATACAAACAACGCTCTCGAGGTCGACAAGCCGATTGCAGGACTGATCACCGATCTCAAGCAGCGTGGACTATTGGATGATACACTGGTTGTGTGGGGAACCGAGTTCGGCCGCACCCCCATGGCAGAAGGCCGTGATGGTCGGGATCACAATCCTTATGGATTTACGATGTGGCTTGCAGGCGGTGGAGTCAAGGGCGGCATGGCCTATGGTGCTACAGATGATTTCGGATATTTTTCAGTTAAAAATCGTGTCAGCATGTACGACCTGCACGCGACTCTGCTGCATTTGTTAGGTATCGACCACACGCGGCTCACCTACCGTTACGCAGGACGCGATTTTCGTTTGACGGATGTGCATGGCAGCATCATCCATGATATCATTGCTTGACATTTGAGGGCGAAGTCGTGTTCCATCGATCACTCCTGTTTATGCTCCTACTTGCTTTCTTCGATGCGCAAGTTTTCGCAGAGGATTCGATTGATTTTCTCCATAAGGTACAGCCCATTTTGGCAGAGCATTGTTTTCAATGCCATGGACCGGACGAGGCCGTTCGTGAGGCCGACTTAAGATTGGATGTGCGTGAGGTAGCGACAGCCCAGTTGCCGTCGGAGTTCATCGCCATTGTCCCAGGCGCAGCGGATGAGAGTGAATTGATACAGAGGATCACAACAGCCGACTCCGATCTGCTGATGCCACCTGCCCATTTTGAAAAACCCTTGTCGCCAGCGCAAATAGCCACACTACGAAATTGGATTGATCAGGGACTGTCTCTTATACACATCTCCGAGCCCACGAGACGGACTCCT
>CAWWCC010000061.1:0-14300 GCA_963935315.1 uncultured Planctomycetaceae bacterium
TACTTAAAAGCTCATTGGCAAATCGCTCTGCCCAGGTGACGCATCCTGCAGGACTGATTAACAGTTTCCAAGGCGCTGCGGCTGGCAAGTGTTCCATCGTCATTTGAACCTCTTTGTTTCGGGAAAGACCCGTTTCACCGTTTTCAATGCCTGCCAGGAGGGGAGTTGTTTTTTCAGGATCTCCCATGCTGATGGCCAGATTTTTCTGGTCGGTGGCGACAATGAAGTAATGGAGTTTGCCATCCTCACCGAACATGGATTCCAGCATCCAATTAAATTGGGGGACGTTTGGATCCTGCATCATGCTCGCGATATCGATGCTTAGTTCGCAGCCAGGCTTGCCGGCAATCTCCTTCGGTTCGACCACGTATTCCATGTTGAAATGAGTCGACTGACTCATGATTCTGCTATAAGTTTTGGCAGCTTCTTGATAAGCGTCTAAGTATTCTTCTGCATTGGAGGCTCCTGCGACACTGTAGAAGTTGCTGAATAAGGGGTCTTTTTCTTCTCCAGGGAGCATGATCATTGTTGCAGAATCAAGGCCCTGCATCATAGTCGTATAGGACTGTTCCAAATCTTTCCAGCTATCTTCGGAGAGATCTTCCAACCCATAGAATGCTTTCATGGAACGAATCATATTGCTGCTTGCTTTCGCAAGACCCGTTGCCCAGTTCTCTGGGATAGGGCCACCACCAGCTACCACAAACGGTTGGTCTGCAAATCCTGAGAAGATTGGCGATTGGTCGACACGGATGGCTCCCGCCTGCGAAATACGGCTCTTCTTGTTCAAGATGACGCGTTTGCTTAAGCAAATATTCTGCTCCCCATCAATGGAAAGGCCCCAGGAAGCCATTTCTACTTCTTGGCTGACGAAATAGAGAACCGATTGATAAAAGGCCATCACAGATTGCATGCTGCCAAATATTTCTGCGTTCTCGTCTTGCGTAGTAGACACTTTGTCTGCTTCCACTAATCCTTGATTGCCAAGCTCGAATAAAATTTTTGCGCCACCTGGCAGAATGGTTATCGTGACATCGTTTTTGACTAGCCACGGATCGAGTTGCTTTAATGCAGCAACGGGTGCAGGGGCTGCTTGAAGAAGGTGTACCAAGGTTTCTTCGTTCTCAATATTCATGAGCATGGCGTAGGTGCCTTTTTGGGCCAGCAGGACATCTTCGCCAGCTATAGTGACCCGGCAAATTTCGCCGCTCTGGTCGCCACTAATCGATTCGGAAAATTTTGCGTAGTCTGTGACAGGAATCAGCACAAAGGGTATAGGCATCGATGTAAGTGTTTCGCCAGGCAATAAGGCCAGCAGTACATCTCCTTGGGTGTTGAGCCCCTCGCCGAAGCCGGTCGTGATTTGAATAAAAGCAAGCAGGGCTGGCATGGGCATTTCAAAGAGCTCAGAAAACTTTTGTACTTTGGCATCAAGGGCTTCGAGGTTGCGGAATGCCACGCAACCAAGAGCGTCTTCGGGTACATAATCAAATACTTTTTCAGCACCGAGGACACGCGTGTGGGAGAAAGCCACTACCAGAAACAGAAGGCCACAGGAGAGGTTGCGTGCAAATGGTTGTGTAAAAGGCTCAGGCTTTGTCATGATTGTTCCTGTCCCATGTAAGTGCCATGTCTCCAAGAGCACGCATTATCTGCTTTGCAATCTATCTGAGCAAGCCGTTTTCAGTATGAGATGTTTGATCTGCAATAGGGGGGAGTGATTCCGTGTCTTGTGTCATGTAGGCCGTCGCTGCGCATTGGCCCCACCCTGCAATGACTTTGCGCACAAGGGTGGATGCTGTCGCAGGCTCATCGTTTGGAGTTTATTTGTCTGACAGCCGAGTATCGGTCACCTGGATGTGCCCATCTGCGATTTGGTAGATAAAGGCCCAGTGAAATCCCAGGCCGATAAGCACGGCAACATGAAAGATTTCGTGTCCTTGGATAACACCATGAATCAAAACAGGCCAGGTCGAACTGCCGAGTACGGCTCCCACCGAATAAGCCACACCTCCCCAAAGTATGGACTGCATAAACTGGAATCCGTAACGGCGCCACAAAGAGATTCCCGAGAATAGGCCCAGCCAACCCATGCTTAAATAGAGTGCCAGGTTCAAGCTGGGCGAGATTTGATCGAAGTAAATCGACTTGATAGTGATCGCAACAATTGCGAAGGTCCAGATCAGCACCAACATACCCGTACGTCCCCAGTCACGAAACAGGATGGTATGGATGGGTGTGAAAGAACTAGCGATCAAGACATAGATTGCTGCGTGATCAAGTTGACGCATCACCGCGCGGACATTGCTATTGCTTCCCAGTAAGTGATACACACCACTTATTGTGAGTAGAAAGACGGCCGCAAAACAAAAGAGGGCCAGGCTGATCATGCGACCGAGATTCCCTCGGCCACGGCGCATCATAAGTGCCGAGAGAATTGCAAAAAAACCAGCGCCAAGAAGATGGGATATGCTGCTAAAGGGATCATTGAATCCCGGAATAGAAATGATGTCGACCACTGCAATCCATCTCAAAAAGAGTAACTTGTCTAATGGCAGGAGCTATGGAACGCAAGTGGATGCTAATGGGCAGGAAAGGTGTGGGAAAAGGATGGCGTAAACAGCGTGAACCAAAGTGTGCGTTGCTGCTCTAATTCGTATCCTGATGGTTAATCATGGCATCGGATGCTGTGGGATAAATAGCCCTGGAAGGATCTATCCCCAAGGATCTATCAAGTAAGCTGTTGCTTCGCTTGGGCCACAACGTTTTCGGTAGTAAAACCGAATTCCTGGTAGATTTTACTGAACGGTGCAGAAACACCAAAGCTGTCCATCCCGACAAAGGCTCCGGTTGATCCCAGATAACGATCCCAACCCTGGCGAATACCGGCTTCGACAGCCACACGAGCAGTGACTTGGGGAGGCAGTACCTGATCTCGGTATTCCTGCGATTGTTCTTCAAATAATTCAAACGATGGCATACTCACTACGCGTGCCTGAATACCATCTGCCGTGAGTTGTTGGTAGGCCTCCAGGGCGAGAGACACTTCGCTGCCACTGGCAAGTAGGAGGATTTCGGGTTTGCCGTTCTTGGCATCCGCCAATACGTATCCACCTTGACTGACGCTCTCAGCGGATGAACATTGGGTGCGGTCGAGCGTGGGCAGGTTTTGTCGTGTGAGTATCAGGGCAGTCGGTCTATTACGCTGAGCAAGTGCCGCTTTCCAGGCATGGGCCGCTTCATTGGCGTCGCAAGGACGGATGACCGTTATGCCAGGAATTGCTCGTGCCGCAGCCAGTTGTTCTACAGGTTGGTGCGTTGGACCGTCTTCACCGACACCGATCGAATCATGGGTAAATACATAGATTGCCGGCAAACCCATGAGCGCGCTGAGTCGCATGGAGGGTCTGAGGTAATCGCTGAAGACAAAGAACGTGGCACCGTAGGGCCGTAGGCCTGACAATGCCATACCATTGAGAGTTGCAGCCATGGCGTGTTCGCGAATGCCAAAGTGCATATTGCGACCGCCGTAATTGTTGGCATCGAAATCGCCTACGTCTTCAAATTTTAAGAGGGTGTTCGTCGAAGGTGCCAGGTCGGCAGAACCACCAATCAGCCAGGGGATTTTGGCAGCAAAAGCGTTCAGCGCCTGTCCTGAGGAACTGCGTGTGGCGATTCCCTTTTCGTCCGCGGGGAATTCTGGCAGCTCCCTGTCCCAGCCCGCAGGCAGATCGTTGCTACGAATCAAGTCAACTTCTTTCGCCAGCTCAGAATATTCGGCTCGGTATTGTTCAAAAAGACTTTCCCAGGCAGTGCGGTTATCGAGACCACGCTGGCCGAGAGTGTTTTGGAAGTGTTCCAGGACTTCATCGGGAACAACAAAGGACTCGTCTTCTGGCCAGCCATAGAAAGCTTTGGTCAGTCGGACTTCATCCTCTCCCAGTTTGGCTCCGTGCGCAGCAGCCGTATTTGCTTTGTTGGGCGATCCGTATCCGATAATGCTCTTCACAATGATTAATGTGGGAGCGTCGTTGCATTGGCTGAAAGCCTCGTACGCTTTTGACAAGGCATCCAGA
This sequence comes from uncultured Planctomycetaceae bacterium, assembly GCA_963935315.1. Taxonomy (GTDB): domain Bacteria; phylum Planctomycetota; class Planctomycetia; order Pirellulales; family Lacipirellulaceae; genus Bythopirellula. The sequence continues at coordinate 4,077 of CAWWCC010000061.1, forward strand.
TCATTAGCGTCAGAAACTTTGATGACATTCCAACCCAGGCCTTGGAATCGTTGGCCAACATCTTCGCTGAAGGCGAGGTCGGTTTCACCTTCAATGGTGATGTTGTTGTCGTCATAGATCCAGCAAAGATTGTCAAGTTTTAAATGCCCAGCTAGTGAAGCGCTCTCGCAAGCAACGCCTTCCATGAGATCGCCATCACTGCATTGGGCATAAACGTTGTAGCCAAACAGGTCGAAGCCAGGTTTGTTGTAGCGGGCAGCCAACCATTTGCTGGCCAGTGCCATGCCCACGCTATTGCCACAACCTTGACCCAATGGACCAGTGGTCGTTTCAACGCCACTCGTATGACCAAACTCAGGGTGCCCAGGTGTCGCGCTGTCCCATTGGCGGAAATTCCGCAGGTCGTCGAGCGTGACCGATAATTCACCCGTTGCACTGCCCTGGGCGTTGACTTTTTGGACACTCGCCAGATGGAGCATGGAGTAGATCAGCATCGAGGCATGCCCGCAGGAAAGCACATACCTGTCGCGGTTCGGCCATTGGGGGGCACTTGGGTCGTAGCTTAGCGTATCGGTCCATAACTGGTAGGTGACGGGTGCCAGAGCCATGGGTGTGCCCGGATGTCCGCAACCGGCGGCTTCTACACCATCCATGGCAAGCGTGCGGATCGTATTGATAGCAAGTTGTGTCAGGTCTTTACTGGTGGTAGTCATGTGTCTTTAGTTGGAGGCTGATTGGAAAAGGCAAAGGGGTAATATACGTCTTCAAATTACGGCATGTCAATTGACACATTGTAAAGAGATGTTCGTGATGCCAGGGCAGCTGGAGAGGTCGCGGGTCCCAGTGGACAGGGCCTAGTCCATCCATGCTCCAGGGCACCGCGGCGGGAGTACGCCGTTCGTCATCGAGCAAAAAGAATCTCGTAGCTTATATTTCTTGAATCGCCCGTTCGACGGATTCGACTTCATGGTTCTGCGTCAAGCAGGAGACCGTAACATCAGCGGACCATTTTTCACCGGGGGATAGATCGACAATTCGTCCTTGTTCCGCTTCCTGGGTTCGGGGGTTGGGGAAATTGGTGGCTGGTTCGATCCCCGTCACATAGCCGTCTTGACTTGCAACTGAATTTTTCCAGAGGGTAAAGCAGGGCAAGCAATTTGTATTGAATTGGAGCGCCGTGCCCATCGTGCCCGATGCGTTTTTTAGCAAGACCTGAGTTTGGCCCTTTTCGTCACCCGATAATTCAATAAAGAAACATTGTTCAGGACGGCCGGCAGCCGGTGGGCTATAGATGTCCCATGATTCAGTATTGTCTTTTTCAGCTTCCAAACTGTTTCGAATGCTATGTATCGGTGCAACAATCTTCGACTCTGGAGTAAGCAACGGTTCACCTATGTTGATGTGGTATAGCATTTGCATTTGAGCTGGCGTGCCACCGAAATTTTCTACTTCATCGTGAATTGTAAAAGAAGTTGAATCGATTGTGGTAGTTAAGGATGCTTCGAGACGTAACTTTTGGAAGTGAAAGCTGGCTTCTTCTACGAATCCTCTGACAGTGATCTCCCCCTGGGAGTCTACAGTGACATCGACGTAGTATGCAGGGCGATTCGCAATACGCCCATGCAGCGGATACTGCAGATGTCCCAAGGCGTCGAAATCGGGAGCTCCATTGCTTTCTAACCCACAGCGTACGAGGAGTTCGTCGAATCCTTCCAGCCAACCCAGGCCCTTAGGGTCAAACAAGGGCACATGTTGAGGATGGACAGGTCCGCGTACGGGTGATTGCCAGCCTATTTTTTCATTGCCAATTTCTGCTTTCCAGATTCCCATGCCACGTGTCGGAATTACCATCGTTCGCATGCGGCCATTATCAATTTCGATAAGGTCCACTCCGGCACTCAGGCCACATCGGAGTGTTCGCTGAGAAACTTTCCACGATCCTGGCAGATCGGGAAAATCATCCGATGTTAGGCAGAACGTCGTGTCATGGAGATCCTGAGTAGCATCTGTGAGTGTCCATGTTTGTCGAGTCATGATTTGTCCACTTCAATGAGAATGATAAATCAACTCCTTATCCTGGTGCGGATGGCTTCGTTATACGTCTTCTATTCACTCCTTGCAAAGGTTCTTTAGCAGGAAGCACGCCTGCCAGACTGGAAGCTCTGTTTGGCAAGATTTGCAATAGAAATTGCTCGATGGGCATCCGACAGGCTGGAGGACTTCAGGACGAGGCTTTCGACAGCTCGATGAAAATGGAGCAGCAGTTGTTCGCCGACCGGGCGTTCATGATCGAGCGTCTCCAGGTGCTGCCCTGCTTCGTCGAACCAGGCTACTGTGTTAGGGAGATCCACAAAGGCGATGCCATTTTCGCAGACGACTTTCAAATCGGCTGGACGCCGATAAGAGGCAGACTCTTGCAGGATTTCTGGAATATAATTGCCACACCGGATGTTGGCCAAGGGGCCAACACCCTGTTTTCCGTCTGGCGAAAAATCTAAACTAACCGACAAGTATTTATGATGCTTGCCTGTCGCTTCCAGTTGTCCATCGGCAATCAATGAAGTTGGCTCCGAATCGACAACATACCGACACCAATCTACCAACTCGACGAGATCTCGACCGCAACGATCATGTGCACGGTCATTTGCAGCAAAGCTGCGTCTGCGGTTGCAAAACAGCAACTGTGGAGCCCCTAGTTTGGTGGCAATCAATTCTTTCAGGCGGAGTGTGGCCGGGGAAAGACGGCAGGGGAATTCGGCCATGAAGGCTATTCCCGATTCTTCGACGCGCTGACGCAAATGCGATGCTTGATTGTCTTTCAGGTCGATTGCTGCTGCACAATAGACGGCCTTGCCAGCATCACAAGCCGCGTAAATAGGTGCGGCTCCAAAAAAATTTGCCGACAGTAGTAAGACCCCGTCAATGTCACTGCGCTGCGTGAGTGTGCGAAAACCATCGTGAACGGGTGTCCCGAATTGCCGGGCAGCTTGTTCGGCATGATGCCGAACGGGATCGCAGATAGCACAGACTTCAAAGCGATCCGAGAGGGCTCGTAAAGCTGGCAAATGTCTTGATTCCCAAGCTGCCCCTACCCCCACAACTCCAATTTGTAGTTTCATTCTGAAGTGATTCCCCGTTTAAGGTTCTTGCTCTAAGAAGTATAACTTGAAAACTAGGATTCGCTCAATTCTGATCTGATTCGTTTACGGTTTCTTAGAAAAATGCAAATCTCTGCCATAATCCCGGCTGTTAATGAAGCTGGAGGGATTGAACGAGCTGTCCAAGGGGCCTGGGAGGCTGGTGCTGACGAGGTACTAGTCGTTGACGGGGGAAGTAGCGACGCGACAGTTGAATTGGCCCTTCGAAGTCGTGCTCAGGTCCTCTCGTCTGCAAGAGGAAGGGCCATTCAACAGAATCTTGGGGCCCAACACGCCACAGGCGATGTACTGCTCTTTTTGCACGCGGACAATTGGCTGGACCCGGATGGGGGTCAGCAGATCCGTGAGATGCTGGTCGATCAGTCGATCCTGGGGGGAGGGTTTTGTCAGGCTATCGATGCCCCCCAGTATTGGTACCGGTGGATTGAAGGTGGGAATGCCTGGCGGGTCCGGTTGCGGGGCCTCGTCTATGGGGATCAGGCGATTTTTATGCGAACCGAAGTTTTTCAGAAATTGGGAGGATTTCCTCAGGTCAAACTTATGGAAGATCTGTTGTTGATGCGCAAGTTTCGCAGATTGGCCAAACCCATACTTTTGCCGGGGCCCGTACATGTCCACCCGCGTCGTTGGCAGCGTTGCGGTGTCGTACAACAAACACTCTGCAATTGGTCTCTGTTGGGTGCTCAGTGGTTGGGTATTGCTCCAGATCGACTGGCAAGATTTTACCCGTCCCACGACCAAACACAGATTTAGCCTAGAACCCATTTCAAAACGCCCTTGATGAGTCAAGGTTCCTGAGGAATTCGACCCTTTAACCTGGTTATGAAACTGGTTCTAGGTCTCTAGGTACCGTCTTGGTTTTTTGATTTCGATAACTGATTTTTCCAGGGAGTGAGCATCTCGTCTAATAGTTCCATGGGCAGGCCAATAACATTGGACTCGCTACCCTGTTCAATATGCAGCCAACCGACACGATCCTGGTATCCGAAAGCGCCTGCTTTGCCTTGCCACAGATTACTGGCTAGATACTCATCCAGCTTGTCGTCCGATACGTTATCCATTCGCAGTTGGGTACTAACAATGCGTGTTTCTGGAGATGCCTCGGAATCTTTCACTTGATAAGGCCAGACACAGAGACCACTGTAGACACGGTGGGTACGTCCACGCAAAAGATGGAGCATGGCCTGGGCATGCTCTTCGTTCTGTGGTTTGCCAAGGATGGATCCATCGCACTCGGCAACTGTGTCGCAAGCAATAAGTAGAGAGGGTTGCTTGGAATGAGCTTTTTGAAGTTGACTTGCTACGTTTGCCGCTTTTTTGAGTGCTAGTTCTGAGACCAGCGCTGCTGGTCCTCCCGTACTGCAAATGCCACATTCCACAGATTCGTGGGGCACGATAATTTCAAAGGCATAGCCTGCTGCGGTAAGCAATTGCCGACGTTGCGGCGATCCACTGGCGAGCAGAAGAGATAGAGACATTCAGGTAGCTTCCTTATTACTGACGGTTGAACTTGGTATTTGAGGGCTCTGTTAGTTTTTGAGAGCTGTGTTATGGTAGACATTCCGCAAACCAATCTTTAGCAATACCTCATTATGGCATCCCCGTCCCACCAGCTTGATGTACTTTATGAGGATAATCATCTTCTGGTGGTGAACAAGCCTGCGATGCTGCCAACCATGGGGGTTGCGGAAGGGCGGCCCAGCCTTCTGGCCATCGCAAAGCAGTATATACGTAAAAGGTACCAGAAACCTGGCAATGTCTATCTGGGAATCGTGAGCAGACTGGATGCGCCTGTGACCGGTGCTGTGGTGATTGCCCGAACCTCGAAAGCGGCTTCCAGGTTGTCGGCGGCCCTACGAGATAGGCAGGTCGAAAAAACTTACATGGCAGCCGTATCGGGCGTGCCTGAGCAGCTGGAAGCCACGCTCGAACACTATTTGCGCAAAGATGAGCGGCATCGACGCATGCACACTACACAGGAGGACACACCCCAGGCCCAATTGGCCCGTCTGCGCTACCGTGTCTGCATGTCCCACCAGGATGTCTCCTTACTTGAAATACAGTTGGAAACAGGTCGCAAACATCAAATTCGTGTCCAGCTAGCGAAGATTGGACACCCGATTCTTGGTGATCGAAAATACGGAAGTCGAGCAGATTTTTCATTAGGCATTGCATTGCATGCAGTGACTCTGAAGTTTACACACCCGGTTCGCCAAGAAGTATTGCAATTCGATGTCCCATTACCCGTTTCCTGGCAACAACAGCGCTCGGTTAAATCATGTCTGGAATGATTTGGGTTCCGGGTCTAGTTTTTCTTGGCGCAGCCCCTGGTAGCGCACTAAACTAGCAACAGAGGATAGCTCTTCGGCGATCCCTACTGTTCTCGTGAGGAAATCCGATTTTGGTGCGTACAGAACGATCCATATTGGAGCAAGCTGGTCTGGCCAGTGGGTTACTTACTGAAGAGCAAATAGACCATGCCTGGCAGATGCTCGTCGAATCACAGCCGGTAGCTCATTTGTCGCTGGAAGAAATTACTGACAAACAATTGGCTGAGCAGCTTGTAGCTCTGGAGTATATCAACCGCTGGCAAGCCGAGCAGCTTTGCCATGGTCGTACGAAGTTTACACTTGGCTCTTATCGTATCTTAGATGCGATTGGACATGGTGGGATGGGGTGGGTGTTCCAGGGAGAGCATGTACTGTTGGGGCGCATCGAAGCGATAAAAGTACTCCCGAAGAACCAAACCAATCAGAATTCTATTGCCAGTTTCTGCCGGGAGATTCGTGCTCAAGCGCTCCTGGACCATCCAAATCTAGTGCGTTTGTCTTACGCGGACACGGATGGAGAAACCTATTTTTTGGTTACCGAGTATGTGCCGGGTACCGACTTGAGGCGATTGGTTCGTACCCATGGCCCGCTGTCTCAGGAGCAAGCCGCTGTGATTATTTCGCAAGCTGCCCAAGCTTTGGGCTACGCACATACTCAAGGTTTGATTCATAGGGATGTTAAGCCAGGAAATCTTCTCATTACTCTCGAAGGCAATACGAAATTGACCGATTTGGGATTGGCTATTTTTTCAGACGATGCAGATGCTATAGAGAGTAAGCCAAAACATATTGTGGGAACCGCAGACTTTTTGGCTCCAGAAGTTATCGTACAACCAGGAGAAGTTCACTCCATTAGCGATGTATATTCGCTCGGTTGTACTTTGTACTACGCAGTCACCGGGAAGGTTCCCTATCCGAGTGGAGACACGGCAGACAAATTGCGCCGACAATTGGATGATGAGCCGATAGCTCCTCAGCGATTGAATCCTGAGGTGGACGATTCATTTGCTGAAGTCATCAAAGAGATGATGCAAAAACGCCCTGCAGATCGCATCCCTACAGCAGCAGATGTTGTCAAGCGGTTGCAGCCTTGGGTGGCCAGTGCAGGACAAAATGTTAACAGGAGTATCGGGGTACTCGCCGAAATACAAACCGATCAAGATTTTTACGAGGCAACTCTTGCCGACACGGTTGTAGCAACCTATGAAAAGACTGAAACTCCCAGTTTGCCTGCTTCTTCCTCAAAGGACTTGTCGCTCGTCAGCAAACGGAATAACACACCGCCTCCCGTTATCGCTGAGCCAGAGCAGGAGGGGACGCCTCTGCTCAGCCGACCTATGATGCTCTTGGTTGCCGTTGCCGTACTTGTAGCCGTTCTGGCAGTTGTCTTAATATTCAAAGTCAGTTGAACAATAGCTGAGTCTGTAGCACTTCGACTCGCCTTGCGCTGTGTCGGGTTGGGTTGAAACCTTTGAAACAGCGATTTGTAGTCGGATCCGCCAGGATTTGGGGGGAGTAGAGTAAGGCCAAGCCAATCCATAGGATCCAGAAGTCTGGCGACATTTGCTACGGCAGGAATGAGGGCGCTTTCGTATTCTTAGATCATTACCAGAGAACAATCTACCACAAGAGAATTGAACGATTATGCTGCTAGAAAAGGACTCAAGTGACAGCTTCCAAGTCGTAGGTGGGTGCACGCCACTTACTACTCATATTATATAGATCAGATGTTCAAAGCGGTGGTGTGAGCCAAGACAGTCGCTACACGTGCTACTGGTTTCGAATTTAAAGTCCGCTAGGAGTGTTGCGCTATCGCTGCATGCGCCCTGTTCACTCGTAAGAAGAAATAGATCTTTCTCTAGCCGGCAGTTTTCTTGTTGCGAATTGCGGCATTGAGTTCGTTCTGAAGATCGGAGATTTCTCGAGCGCCAAGAAATCTTCCCAATAATTTGCGCGTGTCCGAAAACATTTTATCGATGCGGGCCTGTATTTTGGCATCTTCTGATCGATTTAACTTGTTGTTCTCGACGGATGATAATTGCTGGTCAAAGGAAGCTCGTCCTGGCAGCCCGTCCAGTTCGCTGTAGAGTTGACGCGCTTCCTCGAGTTTTCCTTTTTCCAGACGTTCTCGTACACGAGCTGAAAGAAGAGTTCGTCGGGCTACGAGATCAATAAGTTTTTCGCGCAAAGATTCAAGGCTAGCTTGTGCTCGTAGCCGTGCTGGGTCGTCTGCGACGGGAACTTCGCCTTTGGTTGCGGCTCCAGGGGCTACAGGTATTTTGGCCAGAAGTTGTCCATCACTACGCAAAAATAGCGTACTGACAGGATGGTCGGTGGAAGGAACTTCAATGATTCCGTCTGCCGATGTTAATCCGAGTAATTGGCTTTGCTTGTCAGGTGTTTCCTTGCGAAATACCTCATAACCACTCAATGCTTGCTCCCGATCATGACGAGCATGAAATCGAACCATGGACGTGCCGGGTGTGTGGCGTGTTGCTATTGCCATATGTTCGACACGCCCGCGGCGGCGCAACCCGAAAGGAGTTCGTATTCCACTATAAACTTGACTGACCCATTGGGATTCTTTGGGTTCCAAGAGGCTCAAAATTGTCCAGGGGACTTCTTTAACATCTTCAGGACGGACTTCACCGGAACTACTTGTCCTAACCAGCATGGGCTGGAACACATCATTGGGTTCTGTGAATAAATCCTCAGCCGTTTGTCGTGGTAAATCTCGACCTTTGAAGCGAAGTGTGACTCGATCCGACTCGTTTTCAATCGGACGGATCGTAGCCAGCGGGGCAAAGGTATGTCTGAGTAAATCAAAACACTGTTCGGATAAGGTGATTTCTTGGCGTACCGTGCGCTGTCGCACGGGACCCCAGCGATGGAGATAACAATCGTACTCACGGCAAGTGATTTTGTAGCCCGTTGGTGAACTCTGAACGCAGAGGTAGAGTTGCTTGTCAAGTCGTGATGCCGCTTCATCGATAATGCTGGAGTTGAGTTGGTCCAAGCCAGATAGGAGTAGAAATCGAAAAGGTCCCTGGGTAATCGCGATTTCTGCATCCCACACAGGGTAAAGCGTGGATTGGATGCGCTCGCGGATTCGAGCTAGGAGTTTCTCTCCGAGTGCAACTTGCGGCTTTGTGCTGTTGTTGACGGCCAGATGTATCTGAATGCGATAGGAGGATAAATCCCAGTATTTCTTGTCTGCAGCAAAAGTCGAGTTGCTTAAGAACTCGCATAGTATAAGAGCTACCACAAAAGCCAATGGATGGGGCCAGATAGACAAGCGACGAGTAGAGGATAATGGAGTCATAATTACTGCCTCGCCGCTACGACGGTATTTTTCCAATCAGAAATATTCTGATAGAGTGACACTGGCATTGTTCCAACGCCTGTCAAAGAGCGGCGATAAGCAAAGGAATTGATCGTTTGCCAAAGTGGTATCACAGGCAGGTCACTTGCAGCGACACGATGAACTTGTCGCAAACTTAGACGCGCTTGCTTCCAATTCTGTGCCCTATCAACATTTTGTAGCGCCAGGCTCATGGCAGCAGTGCAACTCCCTGCACGTCCCTGCGGGCCCAATAGCCGGACTGCGTCAACGAGTGGTTCCCAGAGAGTCAACTCGGAGTAGAGCAAGTCATACTCTACAGGGAGCGTAGATGGATGTTGTTCAAGTTCTTGGAGTTGAATCGGTATGCCGATCGCATCGAGCTGAAGCTTAATTGTCTGGCAGGCTGTGCGGGCCAGGCTGTTGGCAGGATGTACGAGCAGCAAAGGTTCAGCAGGTGCTGGTTTGACTTTATCCAGTTCACCAGGCTTCATGCCATCTTGAAGGGCTTGGATTTTGGCCAGGGAGGTACGGGCAACTTTGGAAAGTACTGCTGCCAGACGTGGTTCGTAGGGCCTTGGCATAATGGTTGGATCGTAAGCATAACCGACTGGATCATTGTGCTGTGAACCGCTTGGGAGAGGGCCACTTAAAACTTGAAAACCAGGTTGTGGGTACCCTGCCAAGAGGATGTCTACCAAAATCCGCTGACGATCAATTCCGTAGCAAAGCGCGCGACGGAATTCCCGACGCCCTAAGATGGATTTCGAGTGATTCGGGATGAGTACATGCACCGTCGGGAGACGGTACGTATCAATGACAATTTCCTTGGCTTCCCGTAGGGGGGCAATTTGCCAGGGAGGAATACGGTCGAGCACATGGACATCTCCTCTCAATAAAGCTGAAACGGCTTCTTCATCGTCGATGAATGTGCGTTCGATGACCGTGGGTGCATTCCCTTGTGTCCGATTGTTTTGTGTCGAGCACTTGTAGCGTACGATTTCTGGATGCTCGTCATCGGTGGAAGCTTGATACGTGTTGGGGGCTTTCTCGTTTGTAAAAAGATCGCCTATTCTGAACCTTAGCAGCGATTCGGGACGTACGTGTGAAAGGAGCCAGTGCAATTGAACTTCTTGCCCTTCATAGATGCGAATATTCCCGAGGGCCTTCCCCAAGCTGGGCTGGTAGGCGGCATTGGAAGGGTTGGTGCGATGCATGAGTACGTTGACAATTCTCTCGGGAGTCAGTCCCCTTTTAATTGCTGAATTGGTGAGGCCCACTTTCATTTCGAGACCCGAATCATCGCTTGATAAGTTTGCCCATGGGCAATCGTAGATGCCGCCTTCCGCACCGAAATCCGTTAGCTCAACAAATTGGGGTGCAAGAATACGCTCGA
>CAWWCC010000062.1:0-14081 GCA_963935315.1 uncultured Planctomycetaceae bacterium
CCCATTGAGGATCAATGGATTGCCCGTTTCATTGCGTATGACAAAAGGCTCTTTTCCACCGCTGGCCGACGGGCAAAGAAACAATTCGAACGAAGTATTGATCAAAGGCGCGTGTTCTGGATTCCAGATAGGTTTAGAAAAATCAACGCTTAGTGCCACATTGGATTGCTCAAGATAACTTAGCAACTGCGCTCCCCAACCCCAACCAGGACCTGCATCCCACGTTTGTGAATCAATTTGTGCCCAAGCGGGAGCTGTCCCATTGCGGGTTGAGAAGGATTCGTAGCCTGAAGGAAAACGCTTCATGGCCGCGTGGTAGCTATGCATGGCTTTGATCTGCTGGCTAAGATTGTTGCCACAACTCATGCGCCGCGCCGCTTCACGCGCTGCCTGCACGGCCGGTAGCAAGAGTCCGATCAGCACTCCCATGATGGCAATGACGACCAACAGTTCGACGAGTGTGAAACCGCGTGTGGACCGACCGAAAAATGCATTGTTATTCGACATAATGTCACCCAAAGAGTGATGCCTAGAAAAATGTAGCCAATGCTACACTTTCAGTATTGTAGCAGAGGCTACATCTTGTGCAAAGGGGGGTATTCGGCTGTTTTTATTGAGGATCGCATTTTGTTTGGGCCCTTGTCTGGCAGGTGATCCAATTTACGATAGAAGCTTCTGAGGCGTTACCCGCTGAGAAATTACCCATGGGAAACAGAGATGGCACGGACCAGGCAGCAAAATCGACATTCACGGACCCGGTCTGACCATGCTACGGAGTTGGCGGAGGACTATGCTGAGGCCATTGCCGACCAGATAGACGCCCAGGGAACCTGTCGGGCCGTTGACCTGGCAGCTCAGTTTCAGGTAAGCCACGTTACGGTCAATCGCACGATTGGCAGATTGCAACGTGACGGGTATGTCACCACCAAACCCTACGCCCCTATTGAGCTTACCAGCAGTGGCCAACGGCTGGCGCGTGCCTCGCGCAAGCGTCACCAGGTGGTCTACGAATTTTTCCTCGCGATCGGAGTCAGTGAAACTACGGCCGCAGCCGATAGCGAAGGCATCGAGCATCACGTCAGCCCCGAAACCTTGGCAAAGATGCAGGATTTTTTAGAGAAATCATCTTAAAGAGCCCCCACCAAGCGCAATGATGCTATCACCCGAAAATCGTTCAATAAACAATCCGACGCATAATAGGTTTGCTCTTCCAAGCCGTAAAAGCGTTTTTTGAAATCGGCATGCCCTCTGAGATTGTAGAAAAAACGATTCACCCACCAGGCATTGAGTCCACGGATCCAGCTTAAATGCACCAACGGATTCGCGCGAAATTCAGCATCTTGGATTCCTGCCAGGGGAGAGAGTCCCAGCATGACGCACTCGCGTCCCTCCTGCTGAAAAAGTTCCATGCCAAACTTCATGATGCCCTCTTATGCACGTAGAGGTGCGTCCGGTAAGCGGCGTTTTACTGCGGGCGAATATCCCAGGATAAGACCATCGCGATAAATTGGGTCGAAAAACACAAAGGCGACGATTTCGCCAGCCGGATTGAAGAGAAAGAACTTGCGCACATCGGGTTCGTCAGTCAGAACCAAAGGCCGATTAAAAAAATGTACCAGGCGACGGGTTTGCCGAGTGGATTGCCAGGTTTCAGAAAGGCGTCTCACCTCTTCCAGGTTTATATTCCGCGCGTAGGTACCTTCTTGCAGGGTATAATTATTTTTGGCAAGCCAATTTGTTGCATGACACAGGCGCTCTTTTTTTCGGCCTTCAAAATTATAGTCGGACAGATTGATCCTAGTGTCGCAGCCCAATTCGTTAATCCAGAAATTGCATCGCGTAAGAATTTCCGCTGTGGAGCGCCCGATTTGCCAGAAGCACGTTTTGTGAAACTGCCCAATGAATTTCCAGAGGAGGGGTTCGTGGAGTTCGAAAGGTTCCACCGGATCGGCCCAAACACAGGTGACGCCCCATTTTTTGCGATAGGCTAGATAGCACTCTTGATGCCAAAAGTATTCAAGGCCTTCCTGAACGGCAGTCGACTAGGCTTGCGTAAAAGTGCCAAATTGACGTACGGATGCCAACCGTCGGTCCTGCTGCTCAAGTGTCAATGCAGCTCCCTCCAACGAGAAGGTTTGCCAGCAATGTGCTTAGGAAAGTAGCCATTGGTCATCGTCTGCGGTAAAAATTGTCGGTGCTTTAGGTAGATTGCCTAGTTGAAAGTTATTGCAAAACTCATCAGGTGTCATTTCCTGCCGAGGGCCCAGGCCGCACCATTCTGCGAGTAGACCCACGATGCGCTCGGTGTGGACCCCTTGCTCGAGGTAGTGCACGAGCCGACTATCACCGTGTCGTTTTGCCAACCGCCTCCCATCTTTGCCAATCACCATTGGTAAATGTGTGTAGGTTGGCAGGGGGCCGAGTTGCAATCGTTTGTAGAGGAGCAATTGGCGGGGTGTCGATGATATTAAATCATCGCCTCGTACGACCTGGTCAATCCCTTGGCGCGAGTCATCAACCACGACAGCCAACTGGTAGCTGGATAATTTAGTTTTTGTACGTACGAGAAAATCACCCACAGTCTGCTGAACATTATGGCTTTGCAGACCGGAGAACGTGTCCTTAAATTCTATAAATCCCTCCGGTACGCGGAGTCTCCAGGCGACACCCTCGTTTGACAAATCGCTGCTGCTGCAGGGCTCAGGGTGCAAGGGACGACACGTACCCGGATAGCGTAATTCATGATCCGATGCATGGGGAGCCGAAAGGCTGGCAGCTTCGATTTCGCGACGTGTGCATGCGCATGCATAAATGTCTCCCTGCTCTGCCAGTTGGGACAGGGCCCCCTCGTAGGGCGACAGGTCTTGCAATTGGTAATAAGGTCCTTCGTCCCAGTCGAGTCCCAACCATTCCAATAATTGAATGGTCTGTTCTATCGAGCCCGCTTTTACGCGTGGCCCATCAAGATCTTCGATCCGCAAGACGATTTGCCAGCCTTGCTGGCGTGCCAGGGCCCAGTTCACCAGAAAGGTCCGCGCATTGCCCAAATGCAGCGCGCCGGTGGGCGAAGGGGCTAGGCGTGTGCGGGAGAGGGTCATGGCTAGTATGTTAAACGCAGAGTCAGCCCAGACGCAGAGGGGCGGTGAAGAAAATTTTGTAGCAGTGAGGAGAGAGGAAATTGAATTTCAGAGGACGCGTTGATAAGAATAAGGCCCATTTCCCATCTCATAATGCCTGCTCGCACAACGCTAAGGGTTCCCTGAAAGTTCCAAGTGATTTCTAAATAATGATTTACTGCAATCAAATTATAGTGAACGAGCGTCGAAAACGGCGAATTCCGTAATTGAATAATATTAAGTATTATTGATATATTTACAGTTTATAAGGATGAGCCCATGTCCAATAGTTAGCCGATTGTTATCGCGAAATTCATGGTACTACTCGTTCTTCTTCGCCACCAGCTAACCGCCGTGCAAGTTGTGAATCAGTGTCTGCCCTGGGGATCTATTGTAGAGACCCTCGGCCAGTGTCGCATTTATTCAAAAAAACGGCGATATCTGAAAAAACGTTTGCTGCCTTCCCTATGGACCGGAAAAACGCTTGTCACCACCTCCCCAACCAAAGCTGCGCTTCGATACCCGAACGCATGAAATATCCGCGCTAGATGATTTTTGTAAGAAGCCGAGTGACTACCTCAGGTGTAAGCTCCCGCAGGCTATCGATGACTAGATCAGCATGATCAAGTTCTTTGCGTGTTGCAGTTCCTGTGAGGCCAATGCTGATCATCTCAGCCTGATTGGCTGCTTCAATTCCTGCTGGCGCGTCTTCTACCACGCAGCATAGCGCTGGCTGCACACCTAGCCTCTGACCGGCAATCTGAAAAACTTGTGGATCTGGTTTGCCACGTGTCACATCGACACGAGTCACCTGCACGGCAAACTTTTCGCTGCAGCCCAGGCAATCCAGCGTGAGTTTGATATTCTCAGGTGGTCCCGATGAACCTACGGCCAAAGCGATACCAGCTGCTGCGAGTGAGTCTATCAATTCTCGAGCCCCGTCGATGGCCGGGAAATTCTCGCGAATGATCTCACGGTACAGGGCTTCCTTGCGATCGTCGAAAGCCTGCAATTCGCTTGCTGATGTCGAGCTTCCACGGAGTTCTTTGAGGATGTCGCCAGAGGTGCGCCCGAAGGTGGCGCGAAATTGGTCTTCCGTAAATTGGACGTCCTGCTCAGAAAGCATTTGTTGCCAACTTTGCAGGTGCGCCTGATACGAATCGACTAACACTCCATCAACATCAAAAATGACTGCTAAATGTGGCATAGTGTTTCTGTATTTAATTCTTGCGGGTCAGCAATGAAACTACCATCAATGTCAAAAACCCTAATGGGATCGTTACAATGCCTGGTTGGCTAAAAGGCACCAGGGCATTTTCAGCAGGCAATCCATACACGGCAGAGTACGTGTCGGCGCTGAGCAATATCCATCCCAGGGACGAGACCATTCCCACGATGATGGCTGCGATAATGCCTTGTCTCGTGACTCCTTTCCAGAAGAGGACCATTACGAGGGATGGTAAGTTTGCGGATGCCGCTACGCTGAATGCCCAGCCTACCAAGTAGCTGACATTAAGTTCCTGGAAACGTATGCCTAGCACGATTGCAATTGCACCGACTACCACCGAGGCGATCTTGGCAATGCGAACCTGTTCGTGGTCTGCCAGCGGTTTTTTGGTTAGGCATCCAACCAAATCATGGGCGACCGCACCTGCCGAGGCGAGAATCAAACCACTGACCGTACCAAGAACGGTGGTAAATGCAATTGCCGAGATCACGGCAAACAGCAATTCACTCATGCTGCGTGCGAGCAGTGGGGCTGCCATATTGCTGTTGGTTACATCCATGGCCCCGCTGGTCATTGCCCCCAGGCCCATGTAGAGCGTTAAAACATAGAAGAAGCCAATGCAGCCTATGCCCACAATGGTACTCTTGCGTGCGGCCGCTTCGTCTTTGACCGTGTAGTAACGAATAAGAATGTGTGGCAAGGAGGCTGTACCGCAGAATAGAGCGAGCATCAGAGATAGAAAGTTGAGTTTGTCAGAAAACTGCTCACTACGAATGCCTTCGAATTTAGGATGTTCTCCCGGGCGGAGGACCTGACTGCCAGGTGTTGGTTTTGGCGTGTAAGTCGTCGTGACGCTACCATCATCGGAAGTCGATTTTGATTCGGACCAGAGTACGACTTCGCTTTCTTGCAAGGTACTGAAAAATTCGAGTGGACCAACAGGGCCCGTACTCGTTTCACCATCAGGTAAACGAGAAATGCTACCCACGGGCTTTAAGGATGCTTGTCCTGGTGATTCGCCAAAGGGCAAGCCATTGATCAAGAGGCTCCCATCGCTAGTTTCGGTCACCGTTTGCGGCTGAGGTGTGTTGGAATCAACTTCAAACCCACGTTGGAGAATCATCATGGTCAGCACGCCGCTGAAGAGAACCAGCAGGGATCCCTTGAGAAATTGGACCCAGGTGGTCGAAACCATGCCGGCAGTAACAACAATGAATATTACGACCGCACCCACGATCATCACACCAGCCCAATGCGGGAGTCCCAGCAGCGGCTGTACCAACACGCCTGCTCCGACCATTTGCGGAATGAGATAAAAGACACTCACCGCCAGTGTGCTAACTCCCGCAGCGAACTTGATGCCAGGAGAATCAAAACGGGAGTTGAGCGCGTCGGCAAACGTAAATTTCCCCAATCGCTTCATCGGCTCCGCCACGATGAACAGGGCTACAATCCAGCCAGCCAGATAACCAATGGAATAAAGAAATCCGTCGTAGCCAAAAAAGGCAATCATCCCACAGATACCCAGAAAGGAGGCTGCCGAAAGATAGTCTCCTGCAAAGGCAACTCCGTTTACGAACCAGGGGATTTGGCCATGTGCCGCAAAATAACCTGCAGAGGATTGGGCTTTACGACCCAGGTAAAAGCTAAGCCCAAGCGTGAGGCCGACGAAGAGTAGAAAGATGACGACAGCACTGGAGGAAGGTTCGTAGATCACGAATCATCCTCCCTTGGTTGAGTCACGGTCGATTTGCAGAGCAAACCGTATAAGAGTGCCAAAATAAAGGCGGCAATTATCAATCCAAATCCACTGAGTATGGCCACATTGACACCAGCCAGCGGTGTGGCTTCCATCGAGTCTGGCCAAAAGGTATTGGCCAGGACGAATCCTCCATAAAGGAGCAAGTACATAAAGAACAGAATCAGTCCAATACGTGTATTACGAGCCTGCATTGAAGACTCCGTGATTTAATTGCTGCAGCATGAGTTGTGCGTAGGATAGCAGCAAGTCGAGGGCAAAAAAAGTCTTCAGAATAGATATTCCCTGGCCTGGCAGCCATCACTGAAGATCTATGCAGATCGAAGCTACCTTACCCTTACACCACTTGTTGTGGCAGGTTCAGCCCCGGCGCTGATAGCGAAGTGGTCTCCATGAGGTACTCGTCGATGGCCCTGGCCGCACCGCGACCTTCATTGATAGCCCAGACAACAAGACTTTGGCCTCGACGGCAGTCGCCCGCAGCAAATACGCCTTCGATGTTGGTAGCGAATTGGCCATGTTCGGCTGCAAAGGTTTGCCAATTGCCACGAGGATTCTGCGTTTCTAAACCCAGCATTTCGCCAACCTGCAACTCGGGGCCAACAAATCCGGTTGCCAGAAAAACCAATTCGGCGGGCCAGACCTTCTCGCTTCCGGGCACTTCGGTAAAGGGCCCTTTGTCGCCAGGTTTCGACCAATCGACGTTCACGGTCTTCACCCCCTGGAGATTCCCTTGCCCATCGTTGACAAATTCTTTGGTGAGTACATTGTATTGTCGCGGATCGTCACCATGCGCAGCTGCCGTTTCGGCATGCGAATAATCCACTCGGTAGACTCGTGGCCATTGGGGCCAGGGATTGTTGGTTGCTCGTGATTCAGGAGGAATATCCAACAGTTCGAAGTTGACAATGCTTGAAGCCCCATGCCGGAGCGATGTGCCAATGCAGTCGGCTCCCGTGTCACCGCCACCAATCACGATCACGTTCTTTCCCTGAGCAGAAATATATTCACCTGCGGCCTGTTTGCCTTGGTACATGTCTCCATCCATTAGACTCTTGGTATTGCGAGTCAGAAAATCCATGGCCAGATAAATACCATTCAGGTCGCGCCCCGGGCAGCGGCCCGTAGGATCAAAAGGTTTGGTTGCTCCTGTAGCCAACAGGACCGCGTCGTTGTCGTCTTGCAGTTCCTGAGGGTCGATGAACTGAACTGAGCAGCCGCGTTCCTGCATAATTTGAGTCATATGGCCGGGCTCGAAATCTTCTTCCAGCCCAACGTGCGCATTGGTGACGAATTGGATGCCTTCTTCACGCAATAAATTAATGCGACGTTCAACCACACCTTTGTCGAGCTTCATATTAGGAATACCGTACATCAGCAGTCCGCCAATGCGGTCAGCTCGCTCGTAGACGGTGACAGTATGGCCTGCTTTATTGAGCTGTGCTGCTGCGGCAAGACCCGCTGGGCCACTACCGACGATTGCAATTTTTTTGCCAGTTCGCTCCGAAGGCGGTTGTGCTGTCACCCAACCTTCGGCAAACCCGCGGTCAATGATTGCGTTTTCGATATTCTTAATCGTCACTGCCGGATCGGTGATCCCCAAGACGCATGCACCTTCGCAGGGTGCTGGACATGCACGTCCTGTGAACTCGGGGAAATTATTCGTCTTATGCAAGCGATCGAGGGCCTCCCTCCAACGTCCACGGTAAACAAGATCGTTCCATTCAGGAATGAGATTGTCGATTGGACATCCCGTATTGGACTGGCAGAAGGGTACCCCGCAGTCCATGCAGCGCGCACCCTGGGTCCGCAATTGCTCTTCTGGAGGATCGGTATAGATTTCCAGAAAGTCATTCGCGCGCTCAACAGGATCGCGATAGGGAACCGTTTGTCGAGTGAATTCTTTAAATCCGGTAGGTTTGCCCATTTTTTTGTTCAGAAATAGTGTTCTTAGTTTGCGGGTTAATGTTCACGCAGAGTCCCAAGATAAGCTTGTTTGTCTACGAAATGGTTTCTTATGCGGAGGCATCCTTGAGGAAACTATCGGTTGTGATCCTTTTGGCTACCTTCCTTGTCTCGGTCTATATGTTTCAGGGTGAGACAATAGTTTATACGACTGCCGGCTGCTGATCCTTTGCTTTTTGTTCTTCGAGAACGCGCTTGTAGTCTGTTGGCATCACTTTCACAAATTGGGACAAGGTTTCGTCCCAACGGTCGAGGATGTCTGCGGCGACAATAGATTCGGTGTAGTTCTGGTGCAGTTCAATGAGTTCTCGCAATTCGGCAATGTCGTCTTCCTGGACAACCTTTTCGAGTTCGACCATACCCAGATTGCAGTTCTGCAGGAAATTATCTTGGGGGTCCCAGATATAAGCGATGCCGCCACTCATGCCGGCAGCAAAATTGCGTCCTGTAGGACCAAGGACAACCACGCGCCCGCCGGTCATGTACTCGCAACCGTGGTCCCCGACGCCTTCAATGACCGTTTGGGCTCCACTATTGCGTACTGCAAACCGCTCGGCTGCTAGTCCCCGATAAAAGGCCTGGCCACCTGTGGCACCGTAGAGACAAACATTGCCGACGATAATATTTTCTTCGGAGGCAAACGTTGAATTCTTGGGCGGATATATGATCAAGCGGCCACCCGAGAGACCTTTTCCAATGTAATCGTTTGCGTCGCCTTCAAGTTCAATTGTGACACCCCGCGCCAGAAAAGCACCCAGGCTTTGTCCCGCCGAACCATTGAATTTGAAGTGAATCGTATCGTCAGGCAGGCAGTCTGCACCATACTTTTTGCAGATCTCATTTGAGAGAATCGTGCCCACAGTGCGATCCGTATTGATGATGGGAAGTTCGGCTCGCACCTTTTCACCATTTTCTAAAGCCGGTTTGGCAAGATCAAGCAAGGTAGTGATATCGAGCGATTGGTCGAGCCCATGGTCTTGATCCTGTGTGCAATAGGCACCCGCATCTGGGTAGGGCGATTCAATGGGTGATAGCAAGCTGGTAAGATCAAGTCCGTCAGCTTTCCAATGTTGGATTGCAGCATTGGTTTCCAAGCAGTCAACTCGACCAACCATTTCGTCAATGGTTCGAAAACCAAGTTCGGCCATAATCCCGCGTGCTTCTTCGGCAACCATGAACAAATAATTAACGACATGTTCGGGGTCTCCCGAGAATTTCTTGCGAAGTTCAGGGTCTTGTGTGGCAATACCTACCGGGCATGTATTGAGATGACATTTTCGCATCATGATACAACCCAGTGTGATTAAGGGTGCGGTCGAAAAACCGAACTCCTCAGCGCCAAGCATTGCAGCAATCACCACATCTCGCCCGGTCTTCAATCCACCATCGGTTTGCAAAACTACGCGACTGCGCAGATCGTTCATGACAAGAGTTTGGTGGGTTTCGGCAATACCAAGTTCCCACGGCAAGCCGGCGTGTTTGATACTGGTCAGAGGCGAAGCGCCGGTCCCCCCCCCATCGCCAGAGATGAGTATGTGGTCAGCAAACCCTTTAGCCACACCCGCAGCAATAGTGCCGACCCCGACTTCAGCGACCAGTTTGACACTGACCCGTGCAGACCGGTTCGCATTCTTCAAATCGTGGATCAGCTGTTTGAGATCCTCAATAGAATAAATGTCATGATGGGGAGGAGGGCTGATAAGGCCTACACCGGGAGTCGAATAGCGGATGCGGGCAATATTGTCATCGACTTTACGCCCAGGCAGCTCGCCCCCTTCGCCCGGTTTTGCACCCTGCGATATTTTTATTTGCAATTCGTCCGCATTGGTCAGGTAGTTGATGGTCACACCAAATCGTCCTGACGCGACTTGTTTGATTGCAGATCGCTTGGAATCACCACTGGGGAGCGGATCAAATCGAGCTGGATCTTCACCCCCCTCACCCGTATTGCTTTTGCCACCCAAACGATTCATGGCAATCGCAAGAGACTCGTGCGCCTCCGGCGAAATGGAACCAAATGACATAGCTCCGGTGCAAAAACGCTTCACGATCTCTTTGGCTTCCTGTACCTCTTCCAAGGGTATTGGACCCTTATTCGTTCCTTCTTTAAAAGTCAGCAGTCCACGCAACTGACAACGCGTTTGTGCATCGTGGTTAATATGGTCTGCAAAACGCTGGTAGGCATCCTTGTCGCCGGCTCGTGCGGCAACCTGGATATCGGCGATCGACTGGGGGTCCCACATATGCCGTTCGCCCTCGGCGCGCCAATGGAATTCGCCTGGGTTAGTAAGGACAGGAAGCAGAGCGGTTTGCTTTTCGGGGTATCCAAGTGCGTGCCTGCGCAAGGATTCTTCGGCGAGCACTTCAAAATCGACTCCTTGAATCCGGCTTGCGGTTCCAACAAAAGCCTTATCGATAATGTCGTTGCGCAGCCCAATGGCCTCAAAAATCTGTGCCCCTTTGTAACTATGCAGTGTCGAGATGCCAATCTTCGCCATGACTTTGAGCATCCCCTTGGCGACACCCTTGCGGTACTTGGCCACGAGCGCGTGGTCTTCGACGGTGACGGGGCTGATCATTTCGCCATTTGTGCCGAGGTCGACCGATTGGTGGGAATGACCTTCGCCGGATTCGTGGGACGTCAAGGAGGGTTCGCCCGAGTCAAGCAAACCGTCTCGGCGTGCTTGCCAGAGTGCCTCGAATGCCAAATAAGGATTGATACCATCAGCACCGTAGCCGACCAGCAGACAATGGTGATGGACTTCTCGTGCTTCGCCCGTTTCGACGATGATGCCGACGCGGGTGCGCTTGGTTTGTTTGATAAGGTGATGGTGAGCACAGCCCGTGGCGAGCAGCGCGCTCAGTGGAACACGCTCAGCCGAGACGGCCCGGTCGGAGAGTACAATCAGAGAATAACCGTTGTCTACGGCAGCTTCGGCTTCTTCGCAAACACGGTCGAGTGCTTTGAGCATACCGCGCTTGCCTTCGCTGCGCGGCCAGGTCATGTCGATCGTCTTGGTTTTCCAACCGCGGTGGTCCATATGCTTCACCGCCGCCAATTGTTCGTTCGATAGAATGGGATGTGGCATGCGCAATCGATGGGCATGCTTGTCCGATGTTTCCAGCAGGTTTTGTTCAGGGCCGATGTAGCATTCCAGCGACATGATGACTTCTTCGCGGATCGAATCAATTGCCGGATTGGTGACCTGAGCAAAGAGCTGGCGAAAATAGTCGTACAGCATTCGCGGTTTGTCGCTCAAACATGCTAGGCAAGAATCATTGCCCATCGAGCCGATCGGGTCTTTCTCGACCTTGATCATTGGCAGCAGCATGAATTGCATGGTTTCGACCGTAAAACCGAAGGCCTGCATGCGCTCTAAGAGAGTATGGCTATCGAAGCCGTGTGGCTCCTTATTGGGTTCGAGTTCATTGATGTCGATGCGTTGTTGCTGAAGCCACTGGCCATAGGGTCTACGCGCAGCAAAATCGCTTTTGAGCTCTTCGTCCGGAATGAGCCGTCCCTGCTCGAAATCAACCAGGAACATGCGCCCCGGTTGGAGACGGCCTTTGGCTTTCACATTCTCAGGGTCTACCGTGGGTAGAACACCCGCCTCGCTACCCATGATGACTCGATCGTCATGCGTAATATAATAGCGCGAAGGTCGTAAGCCATTGCGATCGAGTACGGCACCGATATATTTGCCATCCGTAAAAGCGACGGACGCCGGACCGTCCCAAGGTTCCATCAGGCAGGAATTGTACTCATAAAAGGCCCGTTTTTCTTCAGACATGGTTTCATGATTTTGCCATGCTTCGGGTACCATCATCATGACGGCTTCTTGCAGGGTACGACCATTCATGAGGAGGAATTCGAGCACGTTATCAAAAGTTCCCGAGTCGCTGCAATCCGGTTCAACGACGGGGAAAAGATTTTGCAATTGGTCTCTATAAAGTTCGCTGGCTGCGACACCTTCTCGTGCGCGCATCCAGTTTTTATTGCCCCGCAGTGTATTGATTTCGCCGTTGTGGCTCATAAATCGAAGAGGCTGAGCACGATCCCATGACGGGAAGGTATTGGTAGAAAACCGAGAGTGCACCATCGCGAGATGGCTCGTGTAATCAGGATCAGAAAGATCCGGAAAATAATTGATCAGCTGTTCCGTGCTGAGCATGCCCTTGTAGATGATCACTTTGGTTGAAAGTGAGCAGACATAAAACATCTTGGCCTGGGTAAGTGACGCGTCGTTGCGTAACCGGTGGCTGGCCTGTTTTCGAATCTGGTAGAGTTTGCGTTCAAATTCTTCGTCCGAAAGACCGCTAGCGGCGGCAACAATAGGTTGCTGGATGACAGGCTCACCTGCAGCTGCGGTGGGACCAATGTCAGCGGACTCCTTGTCAGTGGGTACGGTTCGCCAACCCAGCAATTGTTGTCCTTCGGATGCAACCAACTCGGCAAAAACATCCTGGCACTGCTTCCGTTCGGATTCAATTTGTGGCAAAAACACATTGCCGGCGGCGAAACTTCCAGGTTCTGGCAACTCCACACCCAAATCAGCACGCACGACTTTTTGCAAAAACTCGTGGGGCAGAGCTGTCAGCATACCTGCTCCATCGCCCGTATTCGCTTCGCAACCGCATGCGCCTCGGTGGTCCATGTTGCGCAGTATTTCTTCGGCGTCGAGCAGGATTTGATGACTGCGTTCACCTTTAATGTGCGCCACAAAACCTACGCCACACGCATCGTGCTCGTACGCCGGGTCGTAGAGGCCCTGTTTAGGAGGCAATGCGGCGGGATAAGATTTGTTTTCCATAGTGCTGTTTCCAATTAAATTTTGACCTGCTTGAAACTCGAGATCTTCCTGTAACATTTTTACGAACTGAAGGCCGATGCGGGCCGGCACACGATCTCGGCGGTGGATAATTCCTAGTGGACGCTCAGGAGCATCGGTCTCAAAACGGACCAAAGCCAATCGTCCTGCTGCGATTTCACCCGCCACGGTTGGCTCGGGCAAAATGCTGATTCCTTCGTTGATTTCGATAGCGCGTTTCATGGTTTCTATATTGTCAAACTCCAGCGCCACATGGACGTTGACATGATGAACCATCAGTGCGCGATCAATTTCTGCACGAATACGCAAATCCGATTCAAAAGCGACAAAGGACTCACCATCCAATTCTTTCCAGGATACGGTTTCTTTGCCGGCCAACGGGTGCTCGGGATGGCAGACAATTGCCAGGGGCTCATTGCGCCAGGGTAAAGCTTGAAGTACGCGTGATTCTTCTGGGTAGCTAACCAACCCCAGATCAACATCGCCTTGCTCGACTGCGGTGCTGACTCGGTCGGGGTGCAAATATTCCAAGCGGACTTTCGCGGCTGGATGCTCCGCAGAGAACCGTCGCAGAAAAGCACTCATATGTGCCAGGCCAGCGGAGTAAATGGAGGCGACTACCAGTTGGCCATCGTGGTCTTCGCGAAATGTACGTACATCATCTTCCAGCCTGGTGAGTTGACGCACGACCTGCCGGCACCCGGCGTAGTATCGTTCACCGGCCGGAGTCAGCACAAAGGGTCGTTTGGAACGATCCAATAACTGCACTCCCAGATGCTGCTCCAATTGGTGAACGACCTGGCTGGCGCTCGATTGCGAAATCCCATTGTCTCCGGCACCGCGCGAAAAGCTTCGCCGGCGGACCACATCGCAGAAAATTTTAAGGGATTTTAATTGCATCGATTCTTGGATCAGGCTTTTCGAGCCAGCTTGATGTGTATTCCGCACTCGGTCGCGGCAAATCCACTTGGTGCCAGGTCGTTTTGAGTCCACTCAACCGCCACGCGCAGCAGCAGGCCAGGGTCCACAGCTTGGTCAAAAAACGCCGTCACAAATGATCGGAGTCGTTGACAGAACTCTTGTATTTCAAAACTGTTAGGTGTTAAACGACTGGTAGAAAAAGAGCCGCTCAAAAAGGGTTTTGCATTCGGGTTTGGGACCTCGGCAGAATGAAAAGGGGTCCG
>CAWWCC010000063.1:0-14050 GCA_963935315.1 uncultured Planctomycetaceae bacterium
GGAGGGTTCTTAACGTGGGTACCCGCTTCATCCCCCCTCCCCCCGGATCGTCAAATATTTGGCCTCCCCCGAAACCAGGGGGGGGGGATGTTATGAACATCGTTTAACATCGTGCGGAAACTTGGACCGCTGCGGTCCACTTCGTTTCCTAGCACTTAGCTCAAAACCTCAAAACTTGAGTAGGTGATCCCCTGCCTCAAACTCCAGCTCCAGGGGCTCGCCTTCGATCGTGCATCGAGGATGCTTTTCGATTTCTGCTTGCAAATCGACGCTTGCATACAGATGGTCCAGATGAAGGGTGTTCGGGATAAACATCCACCTCTCGGACCCATAACGATGCTGGATGGCTGCGACAAGCGCTTCGTCGTTCTCCATGGTGGCGGGGATCTTAGCACGCTCCATTTCACCCGTTGTGTAGACGTTAATATAAGTTTTTTTTTCGTCGATAGCGTCGCGTAATCTTTTGGTAATAAAGTCTGCCAAACCTACTCCAATCGCGTTGCCCTGGGTGGCTTGGGAGAGGCCCAGGGCACCGATGATCTTAATGCAGGGACGATCCAGGTCTTCATAGCCTCGCACACCTCGGTAGCCAATCACATTGGTGTCCATTCCGGTGCCACTGAATGTTTTGCCAATTTGATCGACGATCAAAACATTCAACTGATCAAGAGGGATGGCAGGAAAATAATCGCGATGTTTCGCAAGGTAGTCGGGTTCACGTGACAAAATGTTTTGAGCCGGAACCGCGTGCAGTTCGGCCGTTTCGTCAAAGCCGTCCTCCAAAATTGCCAGGCCGGCCCAGATTTTTCCGGTAGCCACGATCGCCTGGCCCATCTCCAGCAACATGTCTTTCATGACGGGTGTGGGGCTGGAATGAAAGGTTTCTGCAGATTGAATTTTTCCCATCCCCACAACCATCATCTTCGTCAGTCCACTCTGCACAGGACCCGAAAAACAGGTGTGAAGCTTGATGCGATTGATCACCAGAACCCCATCCGCTTCGTAGCAGTGCTTGTCCATCCAGACATTGCCGGTGGCTACCGTGGCGAGTTTTACACAATCCATGCTGGATTGAATCGGCATCTGCATGGCCTCTGCCGTGATACCGAGCGACTCAATCATTTGTTGCTGGCCTTCTGCAGTGGCCCCATTGTGTGAACCCATGGCAGGTACCATAAAGGGTTCGGCCCCCTGCTCGCGCAACCAATCGCCAGCTGTGCGGATGATGGTTGGGAGGTTCGCTATACCCCGACTCCCGACTGGAATGGCCACCCTGCCTGAGGGAGGTTTTATTTCCAGAGAATCAAGCTGTGCACGTACCTCGCTGGCCACATCCGGCAGAGGTCGGGAGATCAGTTTTTGACGTACCGAAAGCAGTTTCATATCGATCTGAAGGTTGGTACCAATTCGTGGCTCCGAAAACGGAGCCCAGCAAATACTAGGAACCAGGATTCGGTGAGGTTGAGCTAGGCTCAGGATTCTCTATCGGAATACTAGAGAGGCCTTACTACGGACATGATCCGCCAATAATCCATCAACGTTTCGATTGAATTGACGCCTCCTCCTAAACCGCTCTTATGGACACCCCCATAAGGCACGCCATGCGGAAAGACGTTGTGGGCATTGATCCACGCATTTCCGGCGCACAGTTCTTCGGCCATGCGGTTGGCTCGTTTCTTGTCCGCAGTCCAAACACTGTTGGCCAAGCCGTAGTCTGTGTTATTGGCCATGTGGATTGCTTGCTCCTCATCTTCAAACGATGCCAGATAGGCGACAGGGCCAAAGATTTCTTCCTGCGCTGCCACATTGTCGAGGGAGCCGGCCAAGAGAGCAGGTTTTACGTAATGACCACTCAGGCCGGCGACCTCAGCAGCTCCACCTTCGAGTACTAATTCTGCACCCGCTTGTTGGCCCTTCTGAAGATAGTCCAGGATGCGTTTTTGTTGCTTCTGATTGACGACGGGCCCCATCTGTGTGCCGTCATGGAGTTGGTGGCCAACGGTGACTTGTTGCAAACGCTGTGTGCACTCTTCGACAAATTGGCCATAGATGCTCTTATGGACGATCCAGCGGGTGGCATCGCAACAGACCTGCCCAGTATGGAAGGTTATGGCACCCACCAACTTTTCTGCCGTATCTGCCACATCCACATCGTCAAGCACGACTGCAGCTCCTTTGCCACCGAGTTCCAGCTTGACCGGCACCAGATTACGACCACAAGCCTCGGCAACCAGACGTCCCACTTCGGGGGAACCGGTAAAAGACATCCGCCTGATCGCAGGATGGCTTGCCAGAGCTGCGCCCGCTGTGGCACCCATGCCGGGAACTACGTTGATCACACCATCTGGAATACCAACTTCCTGGGCGAGCTGCGCCAGATAGATGGTAGACAAAGGGGTGTCTTCTGCCGGTTTAATGACCACCGTGTTTCCAGCGGCCAGCGCGGGTGCGATTCCCCATCCCACCAGCAGGAGCGGGAAATTCCAGGGAAATATAAATCCACACACGCCCCACGGATGCCGTACTGTCCAAGCTTCGTGGCCTTTAACCGCTAGGGTGGTACGGTGTTCTGCGTGCAGTGCCAGGTCGGCAAAATAGCGCATCGTATCCACAAAGTTCTGGATGTCACCACAAGCCTGTGCGTGAATTTTACCAGCGTCAAGTGATTCGAGCTGGGCAAAAATGGGTAACCGTTTTTCTACGGCATCGGCCAGTCGATGCAATATGGCACAACGCTCATTGGTTGGAAGTCGTGACCAGTTGGTTTCGCGAAAAGCTCGAGCTCCCGCTTCAACGGCCTGGCCGACATCCTCAGCAGACATGTCAAAAACTTCGGCAAGCTCCTCACCAGAACCTGGATCGTAGGTTGTAAAGGTATTGCCTGTCGACGAAGCCACCTGCTTGCCATCTATAAAAGCTTTGTGCGGAGCGCTTTCAAGAAATTTAGCGACCTCGGGGAGGAGTTGCTTCGATTGATCGGTAATAGTCGACATAACGAAATCCTTGTAGTGAGAAGAACAATGTTCGAAGGCCCGAATTATTGTGGCAAATAGTTGCGGGTTTCCCAAGTAGGTTTGCAGTTGAAGGCCAATTTTTTTATGGAATTTAGGAGTTTTGTAGTAAGCTTGCGGACTCCATTTGGCAGATTTCTATGGCATCGCGTGCCAACTGACAGGACAGTATATCGGGCTCTGAATCGCCCCGCAAAACCTGGTCAACATGCTGTAGTTCATTGAAGAAAGCTTGCATGGGGTCGCCATCCCCTAATTCTACCACTTGGGCCTGTCCCTCATTGTCGAGAAGTGTGGGGGGACAAAGATAACGGCCTTCGTCAATTCCCTCAGTATTTCTGAGCACAGCAAACTCAAATACAAGTGTTGCTCGTTCCAGCCGGATTTCGAATCCGTGTAAAAAGGGTCTCCCGGGCTGATTAACCACGCCTCCTATTGAATGGACTGCAACTCCCTTCTCTTTAAAATCAAAAAGAGAATGCCAGTGTTCTGGCAACTCGTTTCGCTGGGATCCACGCGTGGTCACGGCTGTTGGCATACCAAAAGCCAGCCGCAAGAAATGGGCATCATGGACATGCAGATCCAGCATGGGTCCGCCTACCATTTCTGCGTTCCAATAATGCCTTAGCCAGGCCGGATCTGAAATGACTCGCTTCAAAGAGGCACCCAATAGTTTGCCATGTTTGTTGCTGCGTATTTCTTGTAACGCCCACGCGTATTCAGGCATAAAAGGCAGCACATGACCAATCAATAATTTTTTTCCCGTTGCTTCAGAAGCCGCCATCATCAGGTCACAGTCCTGTGTGTTTAATGCCATCGGCTTTTCGCAGAACACATGTTTGCCTGCTTGAAGTGCTTCCATGGCAACTTCCGTATGCGCAGCGGGAGGAAGCGTCACATCAACCAGGTCCACATCAGGATCAGCGAGCAGATCTTGCCAGGATTCATAGGTGGCAATTCCCGAAAGATCCATTTGCTCACCTGGTGGGCCAAAATTGCCTTGGATTCCAGTCCAATCTCCATCCAGCCGGTGGGCTTTGCGGTCGCAGATCGCAACCACTTTCACATGAGGAAGTTTTCTATAGGAAAGATAGTGGACCATTCCCATGAAACCCAGGCCAATAATTCCTACACGTGTCATAGGGCGTCTCCGGAATCGCAATATTTTTATTAAACCAACGGCTTGATACGATTGAGTAAATCAATGGCCTGGCCGATCTCCGCTTTTTGTCGATCAGGTTCCGTGGGTATCTCGCGTTCGATTGTCAGGGGGCCGGTATAGCCGATGGCGTCTAAGGTCTGGAGATATTCCTTAAAATCGACAGCCCCTTCGCCCAAGGGCATTTCCTGTCCCCAGGTTTCTCCAGGTTGATCGGACCAGATGGCATCCTTGCAATGAATACTGCGAACATAGGAACCAATCGTTTTGAGCGCGGCGAGGGGTTCGCCGCAGCCATACAGGATCATATTGGCTGGATCAAAGTTCACACGCAAGTTATTGCGATCCACGTTGTGCAAGAACTCCAGCAGTACCTCAGCCGGTTCCTGGCCCGTCTCCAGGTGAATATGGATGTTTTTTTGAGCTGCGTAGTCACAGACATCGCGTGTTGTTTCGATAAGTGCCGCGTATTCACTACAGGTGGCGTCATGAGGAACAAAGCCAATGTGCAATCCCGTCGTATCCACCTCGAGAAGTTCGGTGAAATCGATAATGTTTTTCAAGTCTTGCACCCGCTTTTGCCGCGTTGCTTCCGGGACCAATCCAATGGTGCGTTGGACGGTAGGAATATCCGCATAGCTTTCGCCTTCGAAACCTGCAAAAACCACAGTCACTTGGATGTCAAGTTTTGCCAGCCGTGCGGAGAATTGCTGTGCGGCTGCCGGTGTTCTCGAACTAGGACTTGGTGCATGGAGGTGGATCGTAGTCACCCCCAGTTCGCGTGCGACATCCAGGTCGACACCCAACCCTTCATCGATACTGGCAAACACTCCGATGGGCCATTTTTCCTGAGAGTTTGCCATTATCTAATCCTCAATGAAAGAAAGGGTTCAATTGTGATCCATGGAAGGAATAGCATTTTCAGATATTTTCTACTAGGGGGGCGATATGAATTGCAGCGTGTATTTGAATCGCTTTCTAGACTTTGTAGCCATCACTCGGTTTTATACGGATGTGGCATGGAGATTGAGCAAACTTGTGAGTAGAAACGACTCTTTAGAGCTATTTCTTTCTTAGCGCTTGCCCGTATAATCGGCGTACCTATATGGCCTATCGTGAGACGCATATATTATATTGACCATGAGAGTGGTTATGGCAAATCAAGAGCGTTTCAAGTATTTCAACTCATCTTCCCTTGAATAATCAATGAGTGTTTCTCTTCTTGGACGGCAAACGGTCCTCGCCTTTTTGGCCCACCCTGACGATGCGGAGATACTTTGTGCGGGGACTCTGATTCGATTGGCGGAGGCTGGTTGGGATGTTCATATAGCCACCGCGACACCCGGTGACTGTGGTTCCAGCACACTGTCAGCAGACCAGATTGCAGAGATTCGTCGCAAAGAGGCAACGGCGGCGGCTGACAAAATCGGTGCGACCTACCATTGTCTGGAAGAACGCGATGTCATGGTGGTTTACGAAAAATCTGCAAATCGCAAAACGATTGATCTGTTCCGTAAGATTGCTCCTTCACTCCTGTTGACCCATCCTCGCTACGACTACATGCTCGATCATGAGCAAGTGCATCAATTAGCACGCAGTGCGGCTTTTGGCTATTCTGTCCCGAATGCGTCAGCTTTGCCACTTCTGGAGGGATCGATGATTCCCTGGGTTTATTATTGCGATCCGATTGAAGGAAACGATCCCTACACGGGGCAAGCAGTGAGTCCCACCGTGAGTGTGGATATCTCCAAAGTGATGAATGAAAAAATTGCTATGCTGGCTTGCCATGCATCACAGCGAGAATGGTTGCAAAACCATCACGGGATGGACGAGTATATTGAGGCCATGAAACGACATGGTGCGATGCGCGGTCAGGATATGGGAGTCTCGTACGCCGAGGCTTTTGTCCAGCATCGAGGGCATCCGTATCCCCAATCGGACATACTGAAGGATCTATTAGGAGGAAAATAGCTTATGGCACGCCCTATTAGCAAAGTGGCTCCCGACTGGTGGGATTACACGACTTTGGAACCTGATCTGCTGGCTGACGCAGCAAAACTTACGGCTGACGATTTGTTGGGACTATCGCGCGAAGGGTTCGAAGTGAATTTCTACGATACCCTGGAAGAGTTTTATTGCGCCGAAGCGCTTGAATACGTACAAGTCTGGCAGCAATCAACGCCAGACAACCCGGTTGGTATTTGTGGTCCGATCGGTCCTACGGAACAGTTGCCTTTGGTAGCACGAATCGTCAATGCCTTGGATGTCAATCTGCGCCATGCTCATTTCTGGGGAATGGACGAGTGGATTGAAAACGATCAGCCCGTACCCACGGATCATCCGTTGTCCTTTTCTAAAGCAGACATGGAACTCTGTTTTAACCGCATTCGGCCTGAACTGCGCATGCCTGACGAGAATATCCATTTCCCTACCAATCTGGAAAAGTATTCCAAAAGTTACGACGAGGTTCGTTGTGCATTGATGCAAGGGGGTCAAGGCGAAGTCAAGCATTGGGCTTTCAACGATCCACCCAAGCGCGAGGGAGCTTATCAGAATCAACCGCCTGCGCCTGAAGAATACCGTCGTCTGGGGACACGCATCACCGACTTGCATCCACTGACCGTCATCCAAAATGCGCGTACTTCAGGAGGAGGCTATATTTCGCAAGTTCCGATTTGTGCTGCCACGGTTGGTCCTCTAGAGACTTGGAAATCGGATTGCGTATCTATTTGGCACCCAGGCCATCATGACAATCCGTTTGGTATTCGCCTCTCCGCGCTCATGATCTCTAAAAATATTCCTGACAGCTCTGTCCCCATGTCGCTCCTGGCAGACCATCCACAAGTACGCTTTAACTATTACCGTGGTGGTATTGGTACCGTTGAAACCGAAATGCACTGATAGGTCTGAGCATGAAGAATAATCGCGTCGATGTTGTCGTTGCCGGGCACATCTGTCTTGATATTATTCCGGAGCTCTCAGGTAGCCAAACCGAAGTCAAAGATCTGTTCATGCCCGGGCGATTGGCACATGTTGGGCCTGCATCTTTGGCATTGGGAGGCGCAGTTGCCAATACGGGACTTGCACTTTACCAATTGGGAGCTACCACCAGGCTGGTGGGCAAATTGGGGGATGATCTGTTGGGGACAACGGTCTTAGGGTTCTTAAGAAGTCGAGACCGTTCCCTGGCTGATGGAATCATCATCGCTCCCGGCGAGTCGACATCCTATACCATCGTGATGAGTCCACCGGGTGTTGACCGTAGTTTTATGCATTGTCCGGGTGCGAATGATACATTTTCAAGTCAGGATTTTGATTTGGAAATACTGTCCAACACGCGAATGGTCCATTTCGGCTATCCGCCACTCATGCAGGGTCTGCTATCGGACTGTGGCGACGGCTTGGCCAACGTGTTTCGGCACGTGCAAAGTCAGGGCGCGCTCGTATCCCTTGACATGACAATGCCTGACATTAGCGACCCCGACAACTTCGTGGATTGGAAGAGTTGGCTGAGCAATGTATTGCCCTCGGTTGACTTTTTTATGCCCAGCTTTGATGAAATATTATGGATGCTTGACCCATCGCAATACGAGCGATTGGCCGATTTGGCTCAGGGGAACAATCTTGCTGCTATCGCCGACTTGCAATTACTGGAGAGAATAGCAGAAGAGTTGATGGAGATGGGATGTCCTCTCATTATTATCAAACTGGGAGATTGTGGAATTTATTTGCAGACCCATCGGCAGGCAGGACAGCAACTCGCTGGGCGAAATGCTTGGCAATCTTTTGATTGGCAAGCGTGGGAAGCTCGCCGCATCTGGTCTCCATGTTTTGAGGTGGAGGTGGCCGGCACCACGGGAGCGGGGGATTGCACCATTGCAGGTGTCATCATGGCCCTGCTCCATGGACACGCTCCTGAACAAGCGTTAAGCCATGCGACGGCAGTTGGTGCCTGGTGCGTGCAAAGTCGCGATGCCACCAGCAATATCCCGTCATGGTCGGAAGTCGTAGAGCAGATGCCCCATCCCTGGCCACTTCGCCAGCCAGTGTATCATTTTGATCATTGGACACGTTGTCCAGATACGGGTTCGTATACGCTGTAGAATTACTTTGTCGTGTTAGTATCGCCTATTTTATGTACTCATGTTGGGTAATTACAGGATCGTTACCTTTTTGGTTTAGTCTGGCCCCGCCTGAGTTTCAAATCGTAATCTTCGATGCATCCAAAACACACTACGGGTTGCCGGTCTCAACCTTGCCAGAAAGGCCCATTTTAGAAACCCCCGAGACCACCTCGCCGACCAACGCTGCGCTTCAGTACCCCCGAAAGGAGGAAATGCCCATAGTTCGCACGATTCCCAGACGTCTTATGGGCCTTGGTGCAGGCTGCCAACGATCAGCGCACGAAAAAAAACCTAAGAAATCACCCCTCGCTATACAGGAGAGGATTGCATGCTGTTACAATGAGGCGCTTTCTGAGTCTGGGAGGGCTTCAGGTACTTTCCTTTGAAAACCTGGAGTACAGAAAGAACTCAAGAATAGAGACCCTGATAGTATTGTCGATTTTCTCGATCGCTGGCATCAAAAGTATTTTGAAACCAGTTCGAGAGTATTGATTCTTCAAGTTTGGGTTGATTAAATAATCCACGAGAACGGCAAATTGCAGGCCATTCATAAAAGATCGAGTTTATGAATTGCTGATGACAGAATCGAAAGGTACGACCAATTGAACGCCAAAATGATGCTCTTTGCACAGGCCTCAGGAATTGAGGGAATCACCGCAGGGAATGGGGTGAGTATTGCTATCACGGGGATGCTGATCGTCTTTTTTGCTTTGACGATTATTACACTGTTTATTCGCCTGCTGCCTGAAATACTTGCTTGGATGGAACCTATTCTGCCAAGGCTGGAAAGTCATGCTCAGCCGTCATCTGCTGCAGAACGCTTGCCTTTGGACAACGAGAAAATTGTTGCTGCTATCGGCTTTGTTCTCCACTTAGAAATGAATGAGGCGACTCAAAGTAAATGACGTGACGCTCGATTGCCGTTCTGTGAGGTAAATGCCGCACAGGAAAAAAGCGGGGACTAGCAGTCTCGACTTCTGAGAATACTGAAAGAAAACACGATGGATATTTTTTATAACTTCCTGGAAACGACTGGTTTTTCCCAAATGAACTGGGGCAATGCAATCATGATCGTGATCGGTCTGATTTTCATTGGTCTGGCGATCATTAAAGATTATGAGCCATTGTTATTGCTGCCAATTGGTTTTGGCGTAATTGTTGGCAACATCCCCACCATCGCAAGTATGGCGCTGAGTGTGTATGACGAAGGCGGTATGGTTCTTGAAGATGGCGAGATTCATTACGTGCCGGGAAGCGTTCTCAGTTTGATTTACTATGGTGTGAGCCAAGGCGTCTTTCCGCCCTTGATTTTTCTGGGGATTGGCGCGATGACCGATTTCTCGACGATGTTGTCGAATCCAAAGCTGGTTTTGCTGGGCGCGGCAGCGCAGTTGGGTATATTTCTGACGCTGTTGGGCGCCATGTACTTAGGTTTCACACCTGCCGAAGCGGGTGCCATCGGCATTATTGGTGGTGCCGACGGTCCCACAGCAATTTTTCTAGCCTCGAGATTAGCGCCCCATTTGCTGGGGGCAATTGCCATCGCAGCCTATTCTTACATGGCATTGGTCCCCGTTATTCAACCCCCGATTATGATGCTGTTGACAACGCGCAAGGAACGGTTGATGCGAATGGCAGCACCACGTCAAGTAAGTCGCCATGAAAAAATTATTTTTCCAATAGTGGCCTTTTTAATCTGCACACTGATAGCTCCTGGCTCACTCGTGCTGATTGGAATGCTGTTCTTTGGGAATCTGATGAAAGAGAGTTTGGTGACCGAACGATTGGCACAGACGGCTCGCACAGCCATGATCGATATTGTGACCATTCTGCTAGGCTTTGCTGTGGGGGCGAGTACTCAAGCCCAAACATTTTTGCGTACAGAATCATTGCAAATATTTGGCCTGGGCGCACTATCATTTGCTATTGCCACGGCATCGGGGGTGTTGTTCGCCAAGTTCATGAATTTGTTCCTGAAAGAAAAAATCAATCCTCTGCTAGGGGCAGCTGGTGTTTCGGCAGTACCTGACTCGGCACGGGTTGTGCAAATGGTTGGCCAAAAAGAAGATCCACACAATTTTTTGCTGATGCACGCGATGGCGCCCAATGTAGCGGGAGTCATCGGTTCGGCAGTGGCAGCTGGTGTACTTTGGTCCGTGTTGTCAAATTAGGCGAGAACCCTCGGTGATTGGTTGCCGCCCAGGACTGGCTGACTTCGGTGATTGGACTAAGAAACAGTAATATTGAAACTAACGATATGTTGAGGAATTAGCGTGGCCAAGAAAATTGACTTTATGTGTACTGCGTTCCGCGACGGCTTTCAGTCGGTCTACGGGGCACGTGTTCAGACTCCTGACTTTTTGCCAGCCCTGGAGGCTGCCCGCGATGCGGGTATTCAGTATTTTGAGGCGGGTGGAGGAGCACGATACCAGTCGTTGTACTTCTATTGCCAAGAAGACGCGTTCGACATGATGGACTCTTTTCGTGAAACGGCGGGTCCGGACGCTAATTTGCAAACCCTGGCTCGTGGCGTAAATGTTGTCGGTCTTGAATCGCAGCCGCGTGATGTGATCAAGCTGCATGCCGAGCTGTTCAAAAAGCATGGTATGACGACGATCCGCAACTTTGATGCGCTGAATGATGTGAATAATCTCATCTATAGCGGGCAGTGCATCGTCGACGCCGGGCTGAAACATCAAGTCGTCGTGACCATGATGGAACTACCGCCCGGTTGTGAAGGCGCCCATGACGCAGATTTCTACTCTAAGATTTTGCAGCAAATTATTGACGCGGAGATTCCCTACGATGCAGTCTGTTTCAAAGATGCGTCGGGGACGGCCGTTCCTTCGAAGGTCTACGATACGATCAAGCGTGCTCGCAAGATGTTGCCAGCGAACACCTACATTCATTTCCACACGCACGAGACGGCCGGTTGCGCAGTTCTTGCCTACAAAGCTGCCTTGGATGCTGGCGCCGATGCAATCGATTTATCGCTGGCCCCTTGTTCGGGAGGCACTTGTCAGCCTGACGTGCTGGTGATGTGGCACGCATTGCGGGGGAGCGACTACACACTCGATGTCGATATCGACAAGATTCGTGAGGCAGAAGAAGTCTTTAAGGATTGCATGAGCGACTACTTCTTGCCACCTGAAGCGACGGCCGTAGAACCTCTCATTCCCTGGAGTCCTATGCCAGGTGGCGCTTTGACCGCAAACACGCAGATGCTACGTGACAACGGTATCATGGACCGTTACCCCGAGATGATCCGAGCCATGAGTGACGTGGTCCGACGCGGAGGATACGGCACGTCCGTCACCCCTGTATCTCAATTCTATTTCCAGCAAGCGTTTAATAATGTGATGTTTAGTCCCTGGGAAAAGATTGCAGAGCCTTACGGCAAGATGGTCCTCGGCTACTTTGGCAAGACACCCGTTCCACCCGATCCCGAGATAGTTGCGCTTGCGTCAAAGCAACTTGAAATGGAACCAACAACACGATCGCCATTAGAGATCAACGACGAAGATCCCAACAAGGGCATTGAGGCTGCGAGAAAACAGTTGCAAGCAAACAGCCTTCCCGAAACGGATGAAAATCTTTTTATCGTGGCAGCCTGCAAAGAGAAAGGCCTCGCCTTCCTGCAAGGCAAGTCGGAGTTGGGCATCCGTAAAATTGATCCTCAAGCAGAAAGTCAACCAGCTGCCACATCAGGCCAGAATAATAAGCCGGCTGAGTACGAATTGACCGTGAACGGCAAGGAATACTTCCTGGCCTTCGAGGGTAACAACGTTACGGTTGATGGCAATGTCTACCAGGTTGCTGTTAAAAATCGCACTGCGACGGAGTCCACGGCGGTACCAACCGCCAGCGGTGCAACCACCGAGGTCAATGCCCAAATGCCGGGTGTGGTCTTGAAAATTGTCGCAGGTTCTGGATCTCAAGTTCAAGCAGGCGACACGTTGCTCATTTTGGAAGCCATGAAAATGGAAGTCGCGGTTGCTGCCCCTTGCAGCGGAACGGTTCAAGAAGTTCTGGTGAGCGAAGGCCAGCAAGTCGCCAATGGTGAGAAGCTGGCAGCGGTCGGCTAGCGCCGTTGGATTAGGCAATGGCCGATCTAAAAATCCTATCAGCCTCAGGTGCACTTTGGTGGGTATCGATAGTATTTTGGTTATTCACTCGCTGCTAACGTCGTCAGCAAAAGTACATCTTAAACATGCTGAATCTGGCTTAAATAAAAAAGATATAAGAAGAATTTGCGGTTGATTGTCGTGGAAGATGCAATCAATGATGGCTCTGTCTAACTTCATTTCCTCTTCTGTTCAGAAACCAAGCTTATGTCCCGCATGCGACGTACTGCTTGGTCTGCTGCGCATTCTCGGCGTGTGGGGCGAAAGCACCAGAAGCACGCAAATCATATTTGATAGCCGTATCAGCGACGGCTCTCTTGTAAATTGCTGGAAGATCGGCGGTTATTGGCGGTGGTTTCTAGCACCTCGCCGGTCGAAGATTCGCATACTGCGGCTGTCAGCACCAATATTGCGGCTACCTTCGACGCCAATCTATCAGCTCCCTCGGTAACCGACCAAACGTTTGTGGTGCAAGGGGCTCAATCCAGCCGGTTCTTAACGGCCAATGGTGATATCATGAGTTTTACCGCGTCGGGTGCAACGATCACGCTTGCCCCGGCCAACGACTATCATCCCGATGAGCGGGTAAGAGTCACTGCCACGGCAGGTATTCAAGACGCGGGGCTGCTGCGGTAGATCCTTACGTTTGGCAGTTTCGTACGACCGCTACCGACGGTAGCGGCGTGCTTGTCGACAGTGGGCAAACACTTGGCACCTCTAATAGTTCTGGTGTTGCATTTGGTGACATGGATGGCGACGGGGATCTGGATGCCTTTGTGGCCAACACCTCGGGACAAGCCGATACTGTGTGGCTGAATCAGTAACTTTGTCACACTTACCGGATCAACTGTGAATTTCCAAACGGGAATCTACGACGCACGGACCCTGCGGCGCAACTCCACCAGCGGCAATCTGGAGTACAGCATCGATGGATCTAATTTCAGCGATGACCTCGATAGTGCCACACCCGGAGTTCAATCTCTGGCAGCATTGGCTGTCAGTTCTATAGACGTCGACATGAATGGTGGTGACGACACACTCATCATCGACTTTGCTACAGGTGGAGAGTTTGCTCCTAGCTCAGGAATGACCTGCGACGGCAGGCCACTTGGGAACGACACGTTGCAAGTGATCGGCAATGGGTCGGCCGTAGGCATCTATCGACCAAGTGCGACGACAAATGGTAACGGGCAGATTAAACTATTCACGAGCCAGAGAACTACGCAGGTCGACTTTATCGACCTCGAGCCTGTGGAAGTTTCTGGGATGAGCCAATTGCCACATCTTCTGGCATCGTGGTATTTTGAGCAAATGCATGGCTTGGAATGCCGACGTACGGCAGTGAACCGATTTAGCAAACCATTATTCAAATCAAAGATTTGCAGCGCAGGCTGTCAATGGAATCGGTAGACGATGCATTTTCTAGATCATTTTCTAACACGAGCTTGCCAATTGAAGAAAATGATTTTCTATTGGGGGAGAAGCTTGCTGAAGATTCTCACAGCATCCAAGATGAGGCCGACGAAGTGTTTAACGCCTGGAGCAAATTAGCTCTTGAATTCTAGCGCATAAGCAACGAGCTACAGTGGCCCTGTCTCTTATACACATCTCCGAGCCCACGAGACGGACTCC
>CAWWCC010000064.1:0-13839 GCA_963935315.1 uncultured Planctomycetaceae bacterium
AGGAGTCCGTCTCGTGGGCTCGGAGATGTGTATAAGAGACAGGGCCTGGACGTGGGGGCAGGTGTAACCCAAGTGCTCATTTTTGCGATGGCATTGATTGTCCTATGGGGAATGTGCCTGCAAGCCAGGAGACAGCCGGCCTCTGCCAGCCGTACTTTATTGGCGGTCCTGGTTGCTGCCGGAATCGCAATTGTGTTCGTCCTCGCGGGCTCTCTCACGATAGGGCAGCTCATGGGAGTTGCCACGGCTGCTCTGGGAGGCTGTGGCTGTGCCGTCTTCTTGCTGCGTATTAAGCATGGCCTCGAAGCGGCTCCAGGCCCCTGGCTTGCAATTTGGTGTGGTCTAATGCTGCTGGCCTTTTTATTTGTTGAAGGAGGGATGACCTCTGCCCAAGTGGCCCTTCTGGTGGTGTCGTTTGTCGCAGCGCATACGGCCCTACCACACTCTTTGCGCTGGCAAATTGGATTTCGCACAGTAGCTTGTCTGCTGCCGTTGGCATTAACTTTGGCAGTCAACGATTTCACATCGTCTCCGCAAGATCAGAACCCTTATCAAGACTGGAGTCCCTAATTTAGCGGCGTTTTGAGAGAAGTCTGTTTGAGCGTAGGAAACCTGGTCTGGATCTTGCGTCCGTAACTGCTAAGGGGCAGCATCTTTGGGGACTTGAACACGTTCGACAATACCAAAAAGATGTCCACCATGATCACCTCCGCTCCAAAAACCAGCGTAATGATCGGAGTAGATCATGACGCGCGCTGTGTAGGTTCCTAAGCTGGGGATCGGCATTTTGTCGATAGAAATGATCGGCGTATCACCGGCCCAATGGACGGGAAGTGTTAGCGGAAGTGTCATATCGTGCTCGCCGTATTGAATGCGCGCCATAAAAAGCCATTGGTCGTCCTTAACGTGGCGCACATTGGTAAGCTCATAGCGCTCCTGCTTTAGATCGGTGTCTTTCTCGGTGCCGCTCATGACAAAGTGGCCAACCAGAGTTGCACCACTAAGCGATTTTTCTAAGGCGGCAAACTTTTCTGGAACTTTTGCCACGGCTTGTTGGGCATTCGACAGAGAAGGAGAAAAAAAATTTGCTGCGGATACCACAAGGCAGCAGGCTATGGTGGATCTAATTGAATTGCAGTGCTTGTACATCGACACGACCCCTGGGGAATAAAAGAATCGGGCAGCAAAGACAATGCGTCTTAAGAGTTTCAGTAGATGCAGTTTCTACAAACGCACTGTTTTGGGCGACTGGATTGCATCAGCTGAGTTTAGCATGGAATCCGACCGGAGAGAAACAGCCAGATTCTCTCGGTGATTACCGTCGTAAACCAGGGTAATAATTTCCGATATTCATGAATTGCGAACTTTGACCAGTCTTCTGCATGTCCGCGTTGGAATGTGATGAGCTGGCTGCAGCCATGCGTACCTGTTGCTTCTGACGATGAGCTTGTAAAGCTTGTTTTCTACTTTCTTGTTGCTGCTGAATAAGTGGACGTACAAAGGTATGGTAGTTGGGCAAGCTTGTGCCTGACTCAAGGCGGTCCAAGTTTAAATAAGGACTTATCGTTTGTGGTCGGATTGTGTCGGTAAATGGTTTGTCTTGCGGGATTTGCTGTGCTTGAGGCACAGCAACAAGCTTGCCGGGTCGCTGAGTGCGCTGGTGCTGGGTGCGCGGTATGGAGACACGCGAGCCACCGAAGTATTGCATGGCAGGTGTGGGGGCTCTGTTTTGTGATTGAGCATATTGCCACGCATTCACAGGTTGTTGGGTCGCCTGGCTCCACGCCTTGTTCGACATAAATGCCAGCAAGGTACAAATACAGATCATGCGAAATGGTGGTTTGGCAAACATGGCAATATCCTGGGCCAAGGGGAAGGATTTTCTGTGGGTTAGCCCGGACATACCTTCCGGGCTTGCAGCCTGTTTAATCGGCAAAGTTTGACAGGCAACTTGTGTTCTTTTGGAGCGTGAGCAGGATCGAAGCGCCAGCCATGCTATCAAGCTACCTAAGAAGACTTCCTTGATTTTGTGCATGAAATGCAGAAAAACGACGATAAATAAGCGTGTACCTGTAATACTTGACTTTGTAGATCATGTTGCATATGATTTAAGCAGGGCATTTGCGTGCCCCCAGATCCCTGAGAACCGAACGATGCAAACTGCGATGTCCGTTACGCCACATAGGCTCCCTCGCCTGCAATCAATCCAATCCACATCTGACCGTACGGGATCGGTCCGTATGGGCGAAGGCTCGGGATCGGACAAGAAGCCAGTTACGCAAGAATTCTTAGCAGACCTGGCAGAACACAGCGCGCGGTTAGAATCCGCCACCCCTGAGGAGATCATCACCTGGGCACATCAACGTTTTGGTTCTGAGCTGACCATGGCTACAGCTTTTGGACCCGAGGGTTGCGTCATCTTGTCGATGCTGGCAAAAATCGCTCCAGAAACTTACGTCTTCAATCTCGATACAGGATATCAATTTCAGCAAACATTGGATCTGCGCGACAATATAGCCCAAAAGTACGGCATCGAAGTTGATATGCTGCAGCCAGAGCTAACGGTGCCGGAATACGAGGCAAAACACAACGGACCTCTCTACAAGACCAATCCCACACAATGCTGTTTTGATCGCAAGATCAAGTTGCTCCAGCAAGGCATCCAGGGCAAGCACGCATGGATGAGTGGCATTCGCCGTGACCAAAGTAATGATCGTGCTCAAGCTGCGATTGTTGGATGGGACAAAAAATTTGAGATGGTTAAAATTAGCCCACTTGCAAATTGGACTAAAAAGGATGTTTGGGGCAGAATTCTCTCTGAAGGTGTTCCGTATAATCCATTACATAATCAAGGCTATCCAAGTATCGGTTGCTGGCCGTGCACACGTGCTCTTGCTGAAGGCGAAACGGATGAACGGGCAGGTCGCTGGAGCGGTACTGACAAAACGGAATGTGGCTTACATACCATCCAAGAAAGTGAAGGTAGCGGCATCTAGAGGCATTGGACTTTGGTCTTGTGCGATGTGAATTATTGTTAAACAAATCGCATGCGTTGGACATAAAAAAAGAATCCATGGTTCAAATTTATAGACGTTCGCTCCTTTTTAGCTTTTTCTATGCACTTTTCAGCCAAAACGGAGTATGCCTGCCTGGCGATGCTGGAGTTAGCTCAGCATCACGCAGCGGGCCAGCCTGTTCAGGGGCGTCTGATTGCAGAGCGTCACGGCATCCCTTCGCCGTATTTAGTGCAGATTATGCAGGATCTGAAACGAGCTTCTCTGGTTAGCAGTACCCGTGGTTCAGCAGGCGGATACCAATTAACCCGTCCTGCAGAAGAGATTACCCTGGCAGAAGTGCTCGAAGTCGTGGAAGGCCCCACAGAGTCAACGACATGCGCAGCAGCGGCTTCTCCAATGGCACAGGTACTACATGAAGTTTGTCATGAGTTGTCTACCACACGTCATGACATGCTCAAACGCATTACGCTGGCCGATCTTCTAGCGCGTTCTACAGCCGCCACGGGACCCATGTGGTATATCTAGCCTACGGCGCTAGTCTTGTCCTTACCCACAAATAGGTATGTCATCCTGAAAGAGCGTAGCGACGCCGCTCCGGCAGTGGAAAGAATGGAAAGTAGTTGCTACTGATGCTGCCGGAACGGCGCTGCGATTGGTCCGGCCTACTGCCCACTCAGCTGCGGGCTAGATTCCTCGGTCGGAATGACAAATGTGGGTAATGACGAGGCTAGCGCTTACGGCTCATGTCTTGGGTGTGATTTGGGTATTCCCTGATTGACAGCTTTTGAGACGGCACGATGAAAGCGCGTAAATAGGCACTCTAATAGCCTGGGGAAGACGGGTTGAGATTTTGAAACTGCACCCCCTCGGGCAAGCCGATTTTTTCGATTTGAACACGAAGTAGCCTGAGGGCCTGTTTGAAGTCATGGGCTTCAAAAATAAGCAAGTGTTCTGTCGGTTGAATATCGTCTGGGTCGACTTGCCGCAAGTAGTTGGCATAGATACCAGCTCCTGCTTCCGAAATCGTTGCACTAAGCGGACGGATGTACTTGGCGCGCACTTCATCTGCGGAGAGTGGTGATTGGAAAGAAAGGCCAATCTTGTGCATATCTAGATGTCCAGCCAGGTAAGGTAAGAGTTTTCCTTAAAACATCAAAACATCACGACCTGCTGCGCGGCGTGCGTCCGCAACCTGGCCGCGGTGCATCAGTGGATGCATGACGACCATGGAGAATACTTTACCATATGTACCGAAGATCTCCTCGCGACCTGGGGGCGGTTTCAGGGAACTCTTGTCCAGATCTTCGTCCGATAGCGAATCAAGCAATTGGAGTGTTTGGATGCGGATTTCATCCCATTTCGCAAGAAGTTCTGCCAGTGCAGGATAGGTGTTCTCCGTAGCAACGGGCTCAGAACCCCCTCGGAAAAGGTCTTTCCAAGAAAGGAGTGGATTTGTGTTGCCGAGCAACATGTGGTTAATCAGATTGGCCTCGGCATATACCAAATGTCCAGCAACCCAGGTGGGATGGTTGCCGCCCTGGGGAGTTGGAAAAGTCAATGGAGCGTCGGACATGCTGGACAACAGACCAGCAGTGACGTCTTTACTCATCGTCATTTGTGTGCGTAATAAGTCGGTTGCTTTCATGAACGATCCTAGAATTGAAACGGTCTCTAAGAAAGTGAGTACATGCTTGCGCGAACGATAAAACGTGAGGCACGGAGCCCAGCTAATTTATAAACTTTCGTTTCTTCCACTAACATCTCTAAAAAGAAAAACAGAGTTTTTAGTGGTTCGTCAAACGAAGCTTGATCCGATAGGGCCGTTTCTAGATAAACGAGCGTTCTTCGAGGAGTTTGATCACACGCTGGGCACATTCTTCTACGGTGATTTCGTGCAGCGGCAACTCCACATCGGGCTCAATGGGTGGTTCGTATTCGATGGATACGCCCGCCAAATTGCCAATTTCACCGGAGTCTGCTTTGGAATAAATGTCGTGCTCGTCGTGTTCTCGGCACCAGGCAATAGGGGCCGAACAGTGGGCAACTAAAAAACGGTCCCCCCCTACAACTTCGGCTGCCTTCTGGCGAATCGCTTCATGAGGAGCTACAAATGCTGCGATTGTGATGAGACCAGAGCTGTTGAGCGTTTTGGCCACTTCGGCTGCCCGGCGTAGATTCTCGCTCCGATCATCGGTCGTGAATCCTAGATCGCGACTGAGGCCGCGGCGCATGTTTTGGCCATCGATGACAGCGACGGATCGACCACGATCAAAGAGTATTCTCTCGACGGCATTTGCTATTAGCGTTTTGCCTGAGGCCGGTGGACCCGTGATCAGCATCGTAACGGGCTGTTGGCCGTACCGTGCTGAACGCTCTTCGGTGGTGACCGGGCTGGTACGCGTCTCTAAACCCTCAGCAGCTTCATCATCCCAATGATTTGAATCGTCGGATGTCTTGCGATCCATAATCATGCCAGCAGCAACGGTTACGTTCGATACTCGATCCACAATGATGAATGAGCCTGTGCCATGATTGCGGTTGTAGGGATCCAGGGCGATCGACTGGTTGAGCTGGATTTGGCAACGTCCAATTTCGTTGAGTTCTAGTGTGGGTGAGGGATTGCGATGCAGAGTATTGACATCAATTTGGTAGCGCAACGTTGTGATGCGACCCGTGGTGAGTTTTGAACAATGCTTGATCCAGTATTCTTTTCCCGGAACCAGCGGATCTTCGGCCATCCACACCAGGGAGGCTTCGAATTTGTCGGATGTATCAGGTAGATTTTCGGGGCGTACGATGATGTCACCACGACTGATGTCAATTTCGTCTTCTGTAGTGAGAGTGATGGCAAGTGGAGCAAAGGCTTCTTCAATTTCGCCTTCGTAGGTGACGATGGACTTAACTCGGCTCTTTTTCTGCGATGGCAAAACCATTACGTCATCTCCCTTATGGATAACGCCTGAGCTGATTGTGCCACAGAAACCACGAAAGTTTAGATTTGGCCGATTCACGTACTGAACAGGCATACGAAAGTCAATCAAGTTGCGGTCGGAAGCGATATGCACATTTTCCAGATGGTGCATTAATGTCGAGCCTTCGTACCACGGCGTGTTTGGGCTGTGCTCGAGCAGGTTATCACCTTGAAGAGCACTGATGGGAATAAAATGCTGGTCCGGCATTTCGAGCCGAGTGGCAAAGTCGCGGTATTCGCTGACGATCTCATCAAAACGTTCCTGTGAAAAGTCTACCAGGTCCATTTTGTTGACTGCTACAAGCACATGCTTGATGCCCAGTAAGGAGACAATAAATGAATGTCGCTTGGTTTGGGTCATCACACCATGCCGGGCGTCGATGAGGATAATTGCCATATCGCAGGTCGAAGCCCCAGTTG
Organism: uncultured Planctomycetaceae bacterium; assembly: GCA_963935315.1. Taxonomy (GTDB): domain Bacteria; phylum Planctomycetota; class Planctomycetia; order Pirellulales; family Lacipirellulaceae; genus Bythopirellula. Next base: position 6,409 of record CAWWCC010000064.1, read on the forward strand.
CCATATTGCGCGTGTACTGCTCATGTCCGGGGCAATCGGCAATGATGAATTTTCTTTTTGCGGTAGAAAAATAACGGTAGGCAACATCGATTGTGATGCCTTGTTCACGTTCGGCTTTGAGGCCATCGGTTAAGAGTGCCGGGTCAAAACCACCTCCTGTAGTACCGTGGGTAGCCGATGCTTGTTCGATAGCAGCCAGCTGATCCTCGTAAATCATCTTGGACTCGTAAAGGAGCATGCCAATCAGCGTACTCTTGCCGTCGTCAACGCTACCGCAGGTCAAAAAACGTAGTAGTTCCTTGTTCTCATGTTGCTTGAGATAGGCGTCAATATCGGTAGCAATGAGATCAGATTGATGGGACATGATGATCTGGGTTGAGAATTACGAGTTGTTTTTGGGTGTGGGTAAGGTTGCCAGGATGGCATGTGCCTTACCGCGACTTTGAGATTCTTTATTCTGGAATGTGCAATTGCAATCAATGGCGGACTGGTTGCACTGGGCTTCAACTATTAATCGCTACGAAAAATCAACGTGTTTTGATACGACTTACGCAGAGCATCCAATCGCAAAGCGGAGTCTCAATTTAAAAATACCCTTCTTTTTTCTTCTCTTCCATGGACCCCTGCTGGTCGTAGTCAATCACGCGACCTTGACGCTCACTCGTTGTCGTGAGCAGCATTTCCTGAATGATCTCAGGTAAAGTTGTCGCAGTGCTTTCGACGGCTCCGGTGAGCGGGTAGCACCCAAGTGTACGGAAGCGCACCATCTTTTCTTCGACTTTTTCGTCCGGCTCAATGGGCATACGGTCATCATCGACTAAAATGAGGGCGCCGTCTTTTTCGACCACAGGCCTTTTTGCTGACAGGTAGAGTGGGACGATTGGAATTTTTTCCAGGTGGATGTATTGCCATACATCGAGTTCAGTCCAGTTGGAGAGTGGAAAAACACGAATGCTTTCACCCTTGTGCACTTTGCCGTTATAAACATTCCACAATTCGGGCCGCTGGTTTTTGGGATCCCAGCGATGGAATTTGTCGCGAAAAGAATAGACACGTTCCTTGGCTCGCGACTTTTCTTCATCGCGACGGGCACCGCCGAAAGCGGCGTCGAATTTGTATTTGTCGAGAGCCTGTTTGAGCGCAACCGTTTTCATGGTGTCCGTATGCACTTGACTGCCATGCGTAAAAGGGCCGATGCCCTGTTTGACCCCTTCTTCATTGGTATGGACGAGTAGCTCCCAGCCGAGTTCATTTTTTACGTAGTTGTCGCGAAACGCGATCATCTCGCGAAATTTCCAGGTGGTGTCGACATGCATGAGGGGAAAGGGGGGTTTTCCCGGGTAAAAAGCTTTTTCGGCTAAGCGAACCATTACCGAGGAATCTTTGCCGACCGAGTAAAGCATGACAGGGTTGTCAAACTCGGCAGCAACCTCACGAATGATGTGAATGCTCTCGGCTTCGAGTTGTTTGAGGTGGGTAAGGCTGTAGGAGGTCATCTGCTTGGGGTGGGTAGGGCCTCAACATGGTCTTGGCCGGGACACTGGACACAAACGGGGTAGTTTAGAGTTCCAGCAAGGGGAACACAACTCAAACGACCATGTGATGTGGTGACTTTGGTCGCGTCTTTACAGCATCCATGGGACCCGAGTCCGAGACTCCAGAAGCTATGAATCAGGGGGTTTCAGTCAATAATTCCGGCTGTTGGGCACTAGTTTTTTTGGGCCGGATGGGGTGTCCAGACGGCAGAATCGTTGTTTCTGACCTTTAGAACCCTTGAGTATTCGGAGCCTACTAAGCAAAAAACTTGAAAAAACAGGGGTTTAAGGGAATAATGGCACTAAGTATGGGTAGCAGTAAGCCTGACTATTTATGTTTATTTGGCTGGGTATTACCCGTGAGGTTTTCTGGCAGGTAAATCTTGCTCGGAACAGAAGAATCTCTTTGGCACAATCCAGGCAGTGGTGTCGCTGTGCGGATTTATGTCGCTTGTTTATAGCATTCTCTTTTTTAGGTGCCTTGAAACTAGTGCATTACCTTACCTCCAAATCAGACTATTCTAAACATCGACGTTGTGCCGTGTTGGGTTGGTGTGTCTGGGTGCTAGTTTGGTGCACCTGCTCGAATAGGGCGTCAGGCGATTGGCTCGACGATGTGAACTTTACTCAGCTCGAAAACATCTTAGGGGCATCGGCTCCTAATGGAGCAGGGGTGCCGGTCGCACTCGTGGAGGCATTGCAGACCACGTGGGATGATATGGGCACGCCAGAACCAGAAGACGATGTAATTATTATCAGGAACTATCAACCGGATCCGAATGCAACACAATTCTTGTCGGGTACAGACCCATTGTCACAATCAGTAACATTCATAGATGGTAGCAATAACTCTTGTGGAGGTGTCTGCATAGGTTATTCAACGCATGCCACGAATCAGGGGCAGAATTTTTTTGGGAATACAATTTTTGGGAATACAACAAGTCTGGCTCCTGCTGCAAACGTAGTGACGGTTTACGAAGCTGATGACTATCTCAACAAAATTCTTAATATGTTAGGAAGCAACAGTACTCTACCGGACGCACAAAACTTTCGTGTGCAGAATCATAGTTGGGTCGGGACTTATGAGAATGACTCAGACGATCGTGAAGCTCTGAGACGATTCGATTACGCAATTGACAATAATAATATCCTGGCTGCTGTCGGTCTCGGTAATAGTGTGCCCAGTAATCTGCCCAATTTGCTCGTTCATAGTTACAATGCTTTGGCCGTTGGCCGTATGGATGGTGGACATAGTTCAGGACATACCGTGCTGTCGGGCTATGGCACAGGGCGCAGTAAGCCTGATGTTGTGATGCCCAGACTTTATACAAGTTCAGCGACATCGAGTGCGAGTTCGATTGCGACTTTTCTGCATAGTTCGAGTGGCGTATTGGGTACGGATGCAGCGAATTCCGAAACATTAAAAGCCATCCTCATGGCAGGGGCCACAAAAGATGAATTTCCCAGCTGGAGTCAATTGGATGCCGGGAGCCAATGGCATCCGTTGGACGATACCTATGGAGCTGGGGAGTTAAACGTCTTAAACAGCTATCTGATGACCGTTGGCGGCAAAGCTACGGGCAGTACGACGACTCCCACAACGGTTCCCAGTCACGGCTGGGACTACCAAACCATCCAGCCTGGAATCGTCAATGCGCTGCTCTATGATTTTGTCGTTCCGGCTGGTAGTACGGCCAAAGAACTATCCATAGTCAGTTCATGGAATGCGCAGATAAGCGCTCCCTTCAATGTGGGAATTCCCGTGGTCGCTGATCTCAATCTGGAATTGGTAGACTCAGGGGGGGCAACAGTCGACATCACTCCTGGTAACGGTGTGGTCGAGGGGCTCAGTGCAAGTACCGTAGATAATGTTGAGCATATCTATATTTCAGATTTGCCAGCAGGGACCTACACACTTAAAGTTTCCAGCGATTCCACACACGATTTTGGTCTGGCCTGGCGGATGACAACCTACTCGCCAACCGCAGATTTCAACGGAGACGGGCTTGTGAGTGGGGCAGATCTTTTAGCCTGGCAGCAAGGCTTTGGTACCACAGTGTTGGACCCCCTGGGTGTCGGGGACCTGGATTCTGATAGTGATATTGATGAGGACGATCTAGATCTCTTCGCCCTTTCGGGTACGCTAACGAATGCCGCTTTGGGCAATGGCGACGCGGATGGGGATGGCGATGTCGATGCCGATGACAAGATGTTTTTTGCACAGACCTACGGAGCAGCCTTACCCTCGTCGTCCGTTCTGCAGGGACAGACTAGCTTGGCTGCTGGAGTCCCTGAGCCGTCCAGTCTGCTAAGTGCCATCCTGGGATTCTTCTTGTGGGGTAGCTGCCGGCGACGTGCTTGGGCCAGCGTGTGAATGGACCCCAGCTGCCTAAGTGATCACTCAAGAATAACTCCTCCTGTTCAGATGGATGAGCGCCGGTTGCAATACCGAAGTTGTTTTTGAGTCATCCCTGTGAGCTATTTCGCATTGTTCTTGGAGTCAGGCGCTTTTCATTTGGTGGTAGACCGCGCCACCTGCAGCAAGCAGCGCACCAATCCATAGCATCCCCTGGCTCCACATCCGGGGTTGGCTTTTTGCCTTAGCAAGGCGCTCATTCATGGCATCCATCTGTAGTTTCATATTCTTGCGCTGAGATTGCCACTCTTCTTCAGAGACCCCTGCACGGGCTGCCGATTGATAGTTCGATCGCTTATAGCGTTGCGACACTTTATCGTAGGCAGCCGAATCTTCCCGACTCCATTGAGATTGTGCTACGAATTGGCCGATTGGCAGATAGGAACCCGCAATGAGCAGAATACCAAGTCCCAAAAGTACCATAGGGATAGATAGAGATACCTTGTCAGGAGTATTTTTCTGAGTCTCTACCATTGCTTCAAAAGTCGTCATCGTCGAAGTTCCCGTCATTGATGCTGACGCGGTATGCAAAAGAGACCTCATCAACATCGTCCAGGATGAAGCTGGCATGTCCGTCAAGATAGGTGACATTCACGCCACCAGGATGTCTGCTGCGTGGCGATGCCGAATAATAACCACCTAGACCAATTGGGTATTGCCATCGTGTGCATGGCATGCTCTGTAAGTCAGACATGTTTTCTTGCAGGCTACCAGTATGGCAGTGATGGAGCGTGTCTTTGACTGGGCCGTTTTCAATATTGGGCCTTTGTGTGTAGCCAAAACTGATTGGATTTGCGCGATAGTAGCGTTCATTGGGACAATGGGGCGCTCCATCATTACACAGGTGGTGCATATCAAAAGATAACAGACTTGCCCCTGCCCATGGTAAGGCCCAAGCACCGCGTTCATCTTCTGTGTGATCGAGAGTCCGTACTTCAGAAAAAACGATCGTTTTCGATGTGCCGTCCACAACGCGTCTTAGAGACTGGCCCGTTGAGATTAATGCGCCAGGATAGAGCAGTTGCAAATCGATGTGAAATGGGCTCACATAGGCGGCATAATTGCCTTTTGCAAAGTATTTGCCTTGGGTTAGTGTGTCGTCGACAAAAACCCGCTCATGTGCCTCGTCGCTCGGGCAAAGAAAGCTGGAAACCGACTGTGCTTGGGCGTCTGTATCTTGTTCAAAAAGTGTACGTGAAAAATCAAATTGGTCATAAAGGTTTTCTTGTTCCAGGAAGGGTAGTAAAACGACCGTCCAGCTATAAGGCTTGCCCACTTGATGGTCAGCGACGGGATAGGATGTTACCGCGCTACCAACGTTAAAGACTTCTTGTCGTGGATCAAGTGTCGCCGATGGTGGTAGCATGCCATTCGCGGATTCGTAGTTTTGTGTAGCAATCGCGATTTGGCGAATATTGTTTGTGCATTGCAGGCGTCGAGAAGATTCCCGAGCTGCTTGCACAGCGGGAAGCAATAAAGAGACCAACACGCCAATAATAGCGATGACGACAAGCAGTTCAACGAGACTAAAACCCGCCAGGCCATGGGCACCATGTGGGGTGCGATTCGCATTTTTGGCGATTGACTTCAAGGGCAACCCGTGTCGTTGAAAAGCTATTGGTATGGACTAGCCGTCGTACTTGTTGGCCTCACCAGCAAGGCAGCTGCACACGTACCTCGAGCACGTACATAGAAAACGGGTGTTGCTAATCTGGCAGACCCTCTGGACGTGCCAGAATTACCAACACCCTACAGAAGATTATAGGATATCCCTACCTATCAGGCCATGAGGTTGCCATTTGTGGTGGTTTCGCTCGATTTTAGCAGAAAAACGGGTCGGGTTATTCTGAGGAGGGCGCTTTTGGGGGGAGTATCTGGAAGCACAAGAATCGCTATACTGGTCGGCACGTGGCTGGAAATTGCTTATACGTGATATGCGGTGGCAAGAGACCTCGTGATCTTCCCTGGAGGGCACGGTGCTTTGCTATCGGGCACGGTTGAGTTTTTCTGCTCTGACTATCTATCCCGGGTACGGTCGTTGCTTTGGGGTGCATCAAAAAACGGAGAGTAACAATTATGAAGAGGATAATGATTGGGGTGGGCGGTCTTATGCTATGCCTTGGTGGTGCCTGGGTCGTTGCGCAGGAGGATCTCCCACAGAAGAAGGAACTTGCTACTCCCACGGGATTTTCTGCAACGTCATTGGAAGACCAGTACAGCTATGCCATAGGTTTGGATATTGGCAATAGTTTTCGTAGTAGCGGTACACAACTCAATGTTGAAAATCTGGTTGCCGGATTGAAAGATGGTTTGGGGGGGGCAAAACCAAAACTTGACGAAAGAGCCTGTGCCCAAGCATTAGAAGCACTGCAGGCACAAATGCAGCAGAAGGCTATTTCGCAACAACAGCAGCAAAGCGCTGAAAATAGAAAGATGGGTGATGCATTTCTGGCAAAAAATGCTCAGGCAGAAGGTGTAAAAGTCACCAAGAGCGGTCTGCAGTACAAAGTCATCAAATCAGGTGATGGCCCCACCCCGGGTCTTAATGACACGGTGCGCTGCAACTATCGAGGCACGTTGATCAATGGTACGGTATTCGATGCTTCGGCAAAGCACGGCGGTCCAGCAGAATTTCCCGTCAGTGGGGTAATTACTGGCTGGACAGAAGCCCTTCAAATGATGAAAGTCGGAGACAAATGGAAATTGTTTATCCCGGCCGATCTGGCCTATAAGGATGTAGCAATGGGTCCTGATTTGCCGGCTGGTAGTGCGCTCATCTTTGATATTGAATTACTTGGTATTGTTAATAAGTAGTTCGTATTGGCTCTTCCCAAGCAGAATGCTGATGGGCCAAGCTTCATGATCGTCGTCTGGCCATTGCCCGCCTGGTACCATCCGGCATGCTGGCTAGGTCCTGCACCCTGGGATGTCGGTTTAGAACTTGGCCTCAATGGGAACGAAGGACTTAACGAATCGCTAAGCTTGCGAGCAGGTGGGCACCTTAAACGTGAAACCAAGTTCTGGAAATTCGATAGTAGTCTGGTCTACAACAAAATCACAGCAAATAATTTAGAGACTCAAAGCAATGCTTTGCTTGACACGCGTCTTGATCGTAAGCTGGCTGAATCGCGCTGGTCTTTGTTTTTTCTGAATCAAAACATCTAGGATAAATTTCAGAATTTTGACTTACGTGTCGCATTAAACTCTGGTGTTGGCTACCAATGGATAGATACAGAAACAATCGATTTGATAGGTCGTTTTGGTGCCGGAGCGTCAAGAGAATTTGGAGCAATCGTCGAACGAACCGCTTACGAAGCCTTGTTTGGCCTGGATTATGAACATGCTTTTTCGAACACGCAACGATTCTCAGCTCAAGTTGATTATTTTCCGGAGTGGGAAAACTTTGACCTGTACCGTGTTGTGACAGACATTGGATGGGAAGTCGATCTTGACCGACCCAAAAATTTGAGCCTTAAATTT
>CAWWCC010000065.1:0-13703 GCA_963935315.1 uncultured Planctomycetaceae bacterium
AACCTGGAAGCCTGAACAAATCGAAGGGGAAGGGTAGCCCAATGAGTCACTACCTGAATATTTTTCTTAATGCAGTATTCATCGAGAATTTGGCGCTGGCCTTCTTTCTGGGAATGTGCACATTTTTGGCGGTCTCCAAGAATGTGAAAACAGCTGTAGGGTTGGGGTGGGCCGTAATTCTCATCATGGGGATTACAATTCCGATGAATAATTTGTTGCTGCAACATTTGCTCAAAGAGGGAGCGTTGGCACGTTGGCTGGGTGATAACTTTACGACAGTCAACCTAGAGTTTTTGTCACTGATTACATTTATTGGCACAATTGCTGCGATGGTGCAGATTTTAGAAATGGCTTTGGACCGATTCTTCCCGCCGCTCTACAATGCACTGGGGATTTTCTTGCCGCTGATCACCGTGAATTGTGCCATATTAGGTGGTTCGCTTTTTATGCAGGAACGAGATTACGGATTTACGGAGAGTGTCGTTTATGGAATGGGATCCGGCTTTGGATGGGCATTGGCGATTGCTGGCCTGGCTGGCATTCGTGAAAAGCTGAAGTACAGTGATGTCCCCCCTGGACTTAGAGGGTTGGGTATTACGTTCATGACCGTAGGATTGATGGCCTTGGCTTTCATGTGTTTTGGCGGCATCGACCTCTCAGAAGAAAAGGTCGTGGCAGGCACGACGATCGAGGCCGTAAATCAGTCGCCAGGATCTTTATCTATAGGATCTTTGACGACAGAATCTTTGTCGAAGGGCCAAGAGCCAGGGGATTTGCCCGAATCATCACTCGAAGCAGGCAGTAAGTAGATATGGGTGCACTCACAATATTCTTTGGCGTTTTAATGTTCACGCTGGTGGTGTTGGCGCTGGTGTTGATTATTCTGTTTGCCAAGTCCCAATTGGTCGCCAGTGGCGATGTAAAGATTGAGATCAATGAGCAAAAAACGATTACAGTAGCTGCGGGCGGCAAGTTGTTGAATGCCTTGGCAGATGCAGGTGTTTTTGTTTCTTCGGCTTGTGGTGGTGGCGGTACGTGTGCCCAGTGCGAAGTAAAAGTTCTTGCAGGCGGTGGTGATATACTGCCCACCGAAAAGTCGCATATTACAAAAAAGGAAGCTCGCGAAGGGTGTCGACTATCTTGCCAGGTGGCTGTCAAGCAAGATATGCAGATTGAGGTGCCTCCGGAGGCATTCGAAACAAAAAAATGGGTGTGCAAAGTGCGCTCCAACCGTAATGTCGCTACTTTTATCAAAGAGTTTGTCTTGGAACTACCTGAGGGAGAAGATGTTGGGTTCAAGGCAGGTGGGTATATTCAAATTGAGTGTCCGTCTCATGAAATTGCCTACAAAGATTTTGACATCGAAGAAGAATATCATGGTGATTGGGATAAGTTTGATGTCTGGCGTTACATCTCAAAAGTTGAAGAGCCCGTAATACGTGCTTATTCGATGGCCAATTACCCGGGCGAAAAAGGCATCATCATGCTCAATGTTCGTGTTGCCAGTCCTCCGCCACGATTGCCTGACGTCCCGCCCGGTAAAATGTCCTCCTACATCTTTGGTCTCAAGCCGGGAGATGAAGTCACGATCTCTGGCCCCTATGGTGAGTTTTTCATCAAGGATTCGGACACAGAGATGATTTATATTGGAGGCGGTGCAGGTATGGCACCTTTGCGCAGCCATATTTTTGAGTTGTTCAGGAATTTACGTACGAATCGCAAAGTGACTTACTGGTATGGCGGGCGCAGCTTGAGGGAGTTGTTCTATATCGATGAATTTCGTGAGATTGAAAAAGAGTTCCCCAATTTCAAATTTAATATTGCTTTATCAGATCCCCAGCCAGAAGACAATTGGGACGGATATACGGGATTCATACATCAGGTTTTGCACGACAACTACCTGAATCAACACCCGGCGCCCGAAGAAATAGAGTACTACATTTGTGGTCCACCCATGATGAACGCTGCGGTTTTCAAGATGCTAGACGACTTGGGCGTTGAAAAGGAAAATATCGCGTATGACGACTTCGGCGGGTAATACCATTCGCTGTTATGTCGGATTGGGTTTTTTGCTGCTGGTAGGATTGCCCTGGATGATGGTCTCTTGTGAACCATCGTATGAGTCGGGTGTCGTTTCTTTTACTGGCCAAACTATGGGCACCCGGTACAAGGTGAGTTTGGCCGCCAAGGCTCCCAGTTCTCAATGGCCCCCCGATACGAACCATGTTCGTCGGCTGGTCAATCAAAAACTTGATGAAATCAATCGGCAGATGTCGACCTACGATCCAGAATCGGAGATCTCCAGATTCAATCAATCAGAATCCAACGAGTGGTTTCCTGTTTCCGATGAAACAGCCTTTGTGGTGGCTTTTGCGCTGGAGATTGGTGCCAGGACGGAAGGCGCATTCGATCCCACGATTGGACCTGTCGTCAATGTGTGGGGGTTTGGACCTGGACAACAAAAAGAGGTGGTACCGAGCGAGCAAGCAATTTTAAAGGCATTGGCACGCATCGGATATCAAAAACTGGAGGTTCGCAAGGATCCTCCAGCATTGCGAAAGTCAAATCCTGGGATTTATCTGGATTTGTCGGCGATCGCCAAGGGATACGCAGTGGATCAGGTGACAGAGCTTCTCAAAGCACAAGGATTTGGCGGAACATTAGTAGAAATTGGAGGCGAAGTACGTACGACAGGTTCTAAGCCGGATTTATCGCCCTGGCGAATTGCGATCGAAAAATCCGAACACTCTCCTCAGCCATTCCAGCAGGTCCTGGAACTCAGCGATGCAGCTTTAGCAACCTCGGGGGACTATTATAATTTCTTTGTCAAAGACGGCATTCGCTACTCCCATTCTATAGATCCTCAAACGGGACGCCCTGTGCATCATGCACTGGCTGTGGTTTCCGTACAAGCAGATACCTGCATGGAGGCCGATGCCCTGGCCACCGCACTGCTCGTCATGGGGACAGATCGTGGTTATGATTGGTGTATACAGCATGCTGTTGCCGGGCTCTTCCAATATCGTCACAGGCTTGCAATCGACACCCGCAGCACGCCCCGCTTCAGGCAACTTTATGGTATAGCGGAGTAACTAGTTGAACACATGATTTGGCAAACTTTCCTCATTGCAGCCCTCGTTTTTCTGGTCGCCGTAACAGCCATGGCAGTCGGTGTGATTGTCAGCAACCGTCGGATCAAGGGAAGTTGCGGCGGACTTGCCAACTTGCGCGATGAGCATGGCAACACGATGTGTGAGGCTTGTACCAACCCATCTCCGGAATGTACGGGTAGTCCAGCAGAGAGTGATGCCACGTCAGAAAATGTATTGTCCCAAACTAGTGAGGAGAGGAATTTGTAGCGATCCTGGCTGGTGTGCATAGCCTTCAGGAAGTCCAACCCATTGCTGACCGTCTTGCGAAAGCAACGGCTGATACTCTGGATATTGAGGCTCAATCTGTCTCGATATCTTTAGCAATAGGTATTACGCTGGCGAAAGATTCAGCTTGTGAGTTGGGCGAACTGATTGCTGAGGTCGATCAATCCATGTACCGAGTGAAGAATTTCAGGACTTAGGCTGCCGCAGTAGAAACGGATGAAATATGCGGGGTAAGCTATCTCGTCACTGCAAAGGTTTTTGAGTATATTGCTGTCTCTATTGTCCTCTCGATTCACTAATCCTATTCGTATGACAGATCCGGCAGACGTTCGAAATATCCAGCAGCAAATGGCCAAGAAGATTGGCATCTCAGCAGCGAAGCGACACATTTTTCTATGCTGCGATCAAGCCAAGCCGAAGTGCTGCGAACAAGAAAGGTCTCTGGTAGCCTGGAATTATCTGAAAAGGAGACTGAAGGAGTTGGATCTTGCTGAGCAGGGTGGAGTTCTGCGCACCAAAGCCAACTGCTTGCGTATTTGTGAAGGGGGGCCCATCGCCGTTGTCTATCCTGAGGGAACCTGGTACGCCGAGTGTGATCCACCGGTCCTGGAAGAGATTATCCAGACACACTTGATTTCTGGAAAAGTGGTTAGCCGGCATGTCATTTCTGAAAATCATTTGGGGCCGTGCCAGGGTAATCCTTGACCTTACCTCGCAGCATCCAATTTGTCCGTACAAGAAATCACGGTTCAGGACGATTCTGATTTTCGCCCCATAGGGTGTGCCATCGCTCCCGATGGTTCCTTATGGACAAGCTTATTGTCTGAAAAGGGGATCCGGCCACAGGACGTCGATTCTTCTTCTCGCAACTTGGTTCACGTTGTGCCCATTGCCACCGACATTCGAGCCGCGGTGGTCCGGATCTCACCCGTATAGCCGAAAGCAATACCCGCAAAAAAATTATCACTTCGATGTTGCTGCCTGATCGCGATATTGCGCCTAGCTATCAGTCTTGGGTTTTGCAGACTCAGGAGGGTAAAACGTTTTCAGCACTTAAGTTACATAAATCGGGCAATGGTGGCAAAGAATTCTACTCAGATTCGGAGGGCAAAGTTTTCAAGCTGGATAGTCAGGAAATTGAATATCGCGAGCCCAGCCAGATTTCGATAATGCCCCAGGGGTCGTTGTCTGGCCAGGCGAGGGGGGGCGTAGGTATTACTTGCGCAGGCATGCCGCTGTCCAGATGGATGACGATCGCTTAAGCTAGCGGGCATGACCAATCGAGATATTGCCAATGTCTTTGAGCAAATAGCAGATCTGCTGGAATTTCAAGGAGCCAATCCTTTCCGAATTCGAGCTTATCGTAACGGCTCACGTAAGATCACGAATCTGGATGTGTCCCTGCAGGCAATCCTAACTGATGATTCCAGTCAGCTGACCGATATCGAAGGGATCGGCAAAGATCTTGCCGAAAAAATCAGCACCTTAGTTGAGACGGGTAGTTTGCCCATGCTTACAGAGCTGTTGGAATCCATTCCTTCCACGGTTCTGGCCCTGTTGCGGGTTCCTGGATTGGGACCCAAAAAAGCCGCCGTATTGCATCGCGATTTGGGCATCCAATCGCTCGATGAGTTACGTGCGGCCTGTGAAGCAGAACGCGTGCGAGAACTGAAGGGATTTGGAGCAAAGACGGAACAAACGATTCTTCAGGGGCTGGCAATTGCGGCAGAAGCTGAGCGGCGCACCAAGTGGGCTGAGGCTGACGAAACGGTCGCCGTCTTAATAGCTCATATGCGTGCTGCGGATGGTATTTTGCAAATGGAGATGGCGGGAAGCTATCGACGTGGTGCTGAAACTGTAGGGGACCTTGATTTGCTCATTGACGCTTCTCATGTTGATGGGGTCATGGATCAGCTTGCGTGTTTTCCTGGAGTGAGTGACCTCCTGGCCCGTGGAGATACGAAGATGTCAGTGCGTCTCACCAGCGGCATGCAAATAGATTTACGCGTTGTCCCTGGCGAATCCTTTGGTGCTGCTTTGCAGTATTTTACGGGTTCCAAGGATCACAATGTAACGGTGCGAAGTAGAGCAAAACAACAGGGACTTAAAGTCAATGAATGGGGTGTGTTTCGCGTTTCAGAAGACGGGCAGGAAGCCTATCTGGCGGGTCAAACCGAAGAGGAAGTGTACGCTGCACTGGGGCTTCCCTGGTTCCCTCCTCCACTACGAGAAGCACGCCAGGAATTTGAATGGGCCGAACAAGGATTCTTGCCCAGGCTTATTCAGCCAGAAGATATACAAGGTGATTTGCATATGCATACCACGGCTACCGATGGCAAGGCTTCTCTTGAGGAGATGGTAGAAGTATCCCGGCAACGAGGTCTGAAATACATCGCTATAACCGATCATTCCCGACGTGTTACCATGGCCAACGGGCTCGATCCAGAACGATTGCGCAAACAGTGGGAAGAGATTGATACACTACAACAAAGAGTCGACGACATAGTCATCCTGAAAGGTATTGAGTGTGACATACTTGAAAAAGGTGGCATGGATTTACCCGCGGACGTATTGGCCGAAGCCGACTGGGTAATTGCCAGTGTGCACTATGGGCAAAAGCAGTCGCAAGCACAGATCACGGAACGAATACTAGGGGCGTTGGAACATCCTCATGTAAATATCCTTGCCCACCCCACCGGACGATTGATCAATCGTCGTGAACCCTACGCAGTTGATATGGAGCAAGTCTTTGCAGCTGCGGCCAGGCACGGTAAATTTCTGGAACTCAATGCAAATCCAGCCCGACTCGACTTGCACGACGTGCATTGCATGGCTGCCAAACGTTGTGGAATACCGATCGTAATTAGCACCGATGCGCACAGCACATCCGGAATGGACGTAATGCGTTACGGTGTTCTCCAAGCTCAACGCGGAGGTTTAACGGCAGCCGATGTGGCCAATACGCTTTGCTGGGAAGAGTTCCGCAAGAAGATCACAAAGAAAAGCACGTAGGATGGGAGAAGGGGGAAGGGGGGAGGGAGCAACCGAGTACTCATGCCATTCGGCATGAGTACGCAGGGCGGTAGCAATAGGGCTGGAATACACGCGAGCATCTCTTGTAGCCGGATCCGCCAGGATTCGGGGGACGGGCCAAGCCAACTCGTAGGATCCAGAAGTCTGGCGACATCTGCTACGGCAGGAATGAGGGCGCTTTAGTATTCCTAGATCATTACCAAAGAACAATCTACCACAAGAGAATTGAACGATACGCTACTAGACAAGGACTCAAGTGACAGCTTCCAAGTCGTGGGTGGCCGCACGTCACTTACTACTCATTTATTTATAGATTAGATGTTCAAAGCACTGGGGAACTGCACCCATCTTATCCCTCCCTAACTCTTATTCGGGACAATCACAAAACTATAGGCTACGCTATACGCGACTGGGATCACCAGGAGCGTTAGCACTGAGGCAAATGCCAGACCAAAAACGACAGCCGCAGTGAGAGGTTGCCAGAACTCGGCTCCTCCTGAAATGTTGAGCAGCAGTGGCAGTAGGCCGCCAATAGTTGTTACGGTAGTCAGGATGACTGGCCGTAGGCGATTGATCCCCGCTTCCATGATGGCATCACGAAGTGGCAGGCCTCTTTTGCGGGCACGATTCATGAAATCGACAATCACGATGGCATCGTTCACAACAATGCCTGTCAGGCTTACGAGTCCTATGAAGGAAGCCAGGCTGAACGGAAAAGAACAAGCCCACATGCCTAAGGTTACGCCAATAAAACTAAGCGGAACAGTAAGCATGACGATAATGCTCTGACGGAAACTATTGAACTGTGTGACAAGAATGCCAAAGATCAATACGACTCCCAACAGCATACTGTAAAGCAGGTACATGAAGTTCTTGTCTCGTTCTTCGTTCTCACCAGTGAACTGCGCTTTAATTCCCTCTGAAGGAGTAGTGGGGGTCCCTAGGAAAACCATCGAATTGCCCTGGACTTGCCGGAAGCCCATTTCAGGAAGCACATCGGACTCCAAAACTTCGAAGATTTCGTCCGGTAAAGTTGGGTGAACGACGTTGCATCTGGCCACAACAGCTCGGTCGCGTTCGTAGCGGTTGATGCTATACAGGTTTAGCCCTTTGGAGAGATTTGCCAGTTGAGAAATTGGGGCCTGCCGGCCATCGGGTGCGGTGAGTGTTAATCTTTCGAGGCTGCGCAGGCTCTTCTGATATTCTGGTGCTAGTTGCAATCGGAGTGTAATGTCTTCGTCGTCCATAGTGATTCGGATTTGCGAATCACCTGCGATTGCAAGTTGCACGGATTGTGCGATTTGTGCTTCGGTCAAGCCAAACATTCCGACGACATTCGGCTTTGGTTCAATAACAAGTTCAGGATTGTCAGGCCGATAGTCCGTTGAAGCATCAACTGTGCCGTGCATTTTTTTGAGATTCGATGCGATTTGCTGTCCCAGTCTGCCAAGTTGATCTAGGTTTTCGCCCGTCAAACGTACGGCTACATCCGAGCCTCCCGGAGGACCGTCTTCAACTTCATGGATAGAGTATTTCATGCCAGGCAAAGGTACTATTTGGCGCCTTAGCTTGGCGATGATTTCTTGTTCATGAATTTGGCGGGCTAGGGGGGAGAGAAGTTCCACCATGACTTCCCCAAATTCAGGACCATTCGCGGGGTCATTCTCCAGGCGTGAGGCCAAGCCACCAGCTGAGCCTACGGCGGTCACATAATGTCTGAGGATGCCTCGATCTTTCCACTTTTGGAGCGGATCGGTAAAAACCTTTGAGGCGGCCAATGTTTCTTCAATACTATAGCCCAAGGGCAATTCGTATTTGATCGTAAACTGACCACGATCGCTGGCCGGAAAAAACTCAAAGCCGAGTTGCAAGAACAATGCTTTAGTGGCGAATAAAGAAGTAACACACACGAGTAGCACAAGATAACGATTGTTGAGGGCCAGGCTCAAGGCTTTGGCATAAACGCGTGTTCCCATTCCAATATTGGGCCGCATTTTTATCGCTTGGTTACCGTTAGTTTGACCTGGTGCGATGGAGGCGAATACCACCGACTCGTCCTGAACTGGTTTGCGTTGGCGGTACCAGTACGCTGCCAGGGTGGGAATGACAAAGTGGTCGACCAAGACCGATCCTAATAATGCTACGCTGACGACACGAGGCATGACGCCCATGAAGTCACCCATGATGCCGGGAACCAAGACCATAGGCAAGAATGCCGCCACCGTAGTGAGGTCAGCAGCAATCACCGGAAGTCCCACCTCATCGATACCTGTTTTAGCCGCTGTATCTGGGGCTTCTCCTCGTTCAATATGTCGATGGATGTTCTCGGCAACAATAATGGCCCCATCAACGACCATGCCAAGCACCAGGATAAAACTAAATACGACCATGTTTGAGACGGGGATATCGGCAAAATACAAAAACACCAAGGCGACTGCAGAGCTGAATGGGATAGCGATCAAAACCAGAATCGAAATCCTGAGGCCCATCGACCAGGCCAGAATGACCAGTACCAGCATGGCTCCAAAAAGCGCACTCGAGCCCAGTACACGGAACATGAGCCAAATTTCCTTGGATGTATCACGACTGATCGAAAAGGTGATGTCCGGGTACTGTTGACGTAAATCATCCATGAGCCTGTTGACTGCACGTGCAGCCCCCAAGGTATTGATGTCTGCTTCTTTGTTGACCAGAATCGTTGCGCATTGCTTTCCGTCAAATTGTGCCACATTGAGCATGCGACGATTCGAATCGAGAACTTGTGCGATATCCCGAACGTAGATGACACGCCCTTCAGAACTGCTTACTACCGCTTCGCGGATATCGTTCAGGTTGCGAAATTTCGCTTCGTTCCGTACGGTCCGATCGATATTTGACGTATCTAAGGCACCGGCGGGTATTTTGGAATTAAAGTCATTCAATGCTTGCCGTAGCTGACGGAGAGTGATGCCGTACTGTGTCATGAGGTCAGGATTGACGTGAACGTGGATTTCGCGTTCTTTGCCGCCAAATAGCTGTGTGTTGGCAACTCCATCCACTTCGGCAATCGTTTCTTCGACTTCTTCCGCAATCTTTTTCAGGGCTCTTTCGTCAAAACCGGGAGGGCCAGCCAGGGTGACCAACATTAGTGGAGCACTATCAAAATCGATGTCGGTTACGCTTGGTTGGACCTCGCGTCCAAAAGGGAGCTCATTGCGAATTCGATCGATCAGGTCTTTGACTTCGCGACGTGCTTCATCTGGATCGACACCATCGAGAAAAATAATCTGTGTAACCGAAGCTCCACGCAGGCTTGTGGAGGCGATAAAATCGACGCTTTGGAGTTCAGTCAGTGCTTCTTCGACCTTGCGAGTAATGTCGTTTTCGGCTTCGCTGGGCAAGGAGTCCGGGTAAGGAATGGCCACAATCACCACAGCCTTGGTAATCGCTGGTGTGCGTTGCACGGGTGTAGATAAGGCTGCATAACTCGCCAGGAATAGCACGAGCAACGTAGCGACTAGCACAAAACGCGGATGATCGATGGCTCGGGAGCTTAGGGACATGGGGTTGCTTGCCGGAGAATCACATGAGAATCTAGCGGCACTTCAAGAATGGGACAAAGATTATTTAGAGGACTGTTACTCAATGGATCCTTTGGCAACATCGACTCTTGTTGCCTCTGTTTCTGTGGTGTCTGTGATGGCTTCTGGAACGTCAATTTGCAACTCTCCTGGTGAAAAATCATGGAGGTTCACTATTCGTACCAATTGCTTATCAGCGAGGCGGTATTGCCCACGTACCACAACCGAACTTAGTTGTGCTTCCTCAGCCGGAATAAATACATGATCTCCTTGATCAATCCAGCGAGCGAGTGGTACTCGCCTGGCACGGTACAAAAAAGTATCATCGAATTCCCAATACAGCATTTCCATCGTGGCGGGTTCCTTGGTAACACTGAAAAGATGCGCAGTACGCTGGCGAAACAGGATTGCCGCTTCGGGAATACGGTAACCTGGCAGGCGGGCCGTCACCACATCTGCTGTTGCTACCATGCCAGGACGTAGCAGTCGTTGCGAATTCGAAAGCCTTATTTCTAAAGGAAAAAGTCCTGTGCGTTCGTCCGAGATTTCTGGAATGTGATATACCTCACCATCCAAAGTTGGCCAGGGATTTCCAAATCGGTCACGGCCTTCCAAATGCACATGCGCCCGAAAAACAGAGTTTTCTGGAGGTGGAGTTCCAGGCTGATTTTGCGAGAGCATTTGCTGAACGGCACGCATGCGCTCTTCCAGTTCGCGGATATGAGATTCTGGAACGTCGACCACCAGCAGAACATCGTTGTTTTCGACAAGTTCGAAAACAATCTGATTCGGGTTTACGGATTCCCCCGTCTTAATCATGCGTTTGGATATCGTCGCTGCCACAGGGGATCGTAGCG
The DNA here is from genome assembly GCA_963935315.1 of uncultured Planctomycetaceae bacterium. Lineage (GTDB taxonomy): Bacteria > Planctomycetota > Planctomycetia > Pirellulales > Lacipirellulaceae > Bythopirellula. Next base: position 10,828 of record CAWWCC010000065.1, read on the forward strand.
TGGCGTCGTCCAGGTTTTTCAACGCGATTTCATGCTGTGCCTTGGCCAAAGCTAGGTCCGTAATCAGACGATCGTGTTCGGACGCAGTTAGCGCTGCGGGTTGAGTTTGACGTATTTTATCGGCACGCTGTAACTCTGAGGTTGCTTGTTCAATGCGGGCAGCCGCTTCGCTTTTCTGTGCCAGGAATACACGGTCATCCATGATTGCCAGCACGTCCCCTGCCTGCACCTGGTCTCCTTCATCCAATGGGTCCCCCGCTGCATTGGTGCCCAATGAAACGATTCGGCCACCCAAAGCAAACCCGACTTTGTATTTTTCCCAGGGCTGGATTTTTCCGGCGTAGGTGTTGGTGATCTCACACAACTGCTCGTGCAAAGGTTGAATTACAATAGGAGCCTTGGGGGCTACTATCGGTGGAAGTGACCGAGTTCTGGTGCTTTGATCTTTTCTGGAGATGTTCTCTTTGGCACTGAGTTTCCACATGACACCAAAACAAAAAATCGTAAGCGCTATCAATACCAGGTTATGCAGTATTTTTTCTGGCATAGTCTTCATGATGTGCGTCTGGGAGTAAGGTGGGGTCGAAGGCAGGAAAACCCACGGATTGGATTCCCATAGATCGTGTCTCGGCCATGCGATGGTAGCTTTGCACCAAGGATCCGCGGAATAATTCCATAATAGGTACTCCCATAGGTGCAGGCAATGCTGGAGAAGCTCTCTTTGCCGGACTCGCTGTCGTGGGATAGGCAGACTTTGCTAAAAATCAACAAATCCGAAATTTAACGCAGTCCCTCGAAGAGCAGTGACCCGATACGGACCATGGTAGCCCCCTCGCGGATAGCGATCTCAAAGTCGTGGCTCATGCCCATCGAGAGTTCGGTGAGTTCTACCTCAGGTGGGCACTCTTCGAGAGCTGCATCACGCAAAGAGCGTAGTGCTGCAAAGTTCTGGCCGGCTACTTGCTCACCTCCCGAACGAGCTGCCATGGTCATCAATCCACAAACTTGAACCCCCGGATAGCTTCCCAATTCTGGAAGCAATCGTTTGAATTCTTCTGCAGTCAGTCCATGTTTTTCACGATCTCCTGAACAATTTAGCTCCAGCAGCACGCGCGATATTTGGCCTTGTTCCAGCGCAATAGTATTAATCGTTTTGAGGAGACGCTGGCTATCAACGCTGTGGATAAGATCGGTGAGGGGCAAAGTCGCACGCACTTTATTGCGTTGCAAATGACCTATCAAATGCCAACAGGCATTGATTAATCCAGGCGCATTCGATTTGGCTTGTAGTTGTTGGGGTCTGCTTTCTCCCAGAATCGGGCAACCGGCTTTTAGGAGAGCAGCGGTCGTGTCCGCATCGATGTACTTCGTGACGGCTATAAGTTTTACGGAGTCCGCTGTACGGCTGGATTGCTGTGTGGCGCGTGCCATCCGCTCGCGCACTTGGGCAAGATTGTCAGCGAGGATTTTCTGAAGGTCAGTCATGACTGCGCGATGTCACATGTTGAAGTGTAAGAATAGACGATAACGAGTCAGGTTTCGGAGCAAGCCATTTTTAACAAGGTTGCTCCCTGGTTGTCGGGAGGGGAGATGGAGATGTTTGCGTCCATGAACTCTTCTAATTGGGACACTTGTCCGGCAAGTTGATCTGCTTTTTCTTGATTGGCGCAACAGGCAAATAGAGTAGGACCCCAGGAGGACTGGCCTACGCCTGGGATACCCAGCATGCGTATTTGCTCGATGCAGGCTGCTATTTGTGGGGAGGCATAGGGTCCGTCCTGGATGCTCTCAAACGCACTGCCTGCCAGCTGTCCGTATTGGAACAAGCCCTCTGCAAATGCTTCATGATTTTCATTGCGAACTGCAGGCAGTATGATTTCTTCGGCAAGGTGCTGAAGCTGGGACGTGATCGCATCAGAAACAGGTTTCAACTTTTCGAAGGCAGCAGTCTCGCTGGCACCATGAAGTCCGGGAGGATGATTGGGCGTGATCAGCACCATACGCCAGCTCTCGGGGACGCTAAGTCGGCACTTGAGCCGTCCCAGGTTTTGATTGGGAAGATAGCCCGTCTCCCAGAGGAGCCCACCCTGATCAAATCCGTGGCTTCCCACGGCACTGCGCTGCCCTCGTTCAACCGCGTCTACGAGTGCCCATAGATCGCGATCGTGGTGTTCGACGATCGATCGGATTCCAGAGGCTATTGCCAAAGCCAGTTGTGTACCGCTACCTAATCCGGCATGCGTGGGTGGGGCCTCCAGAATATGGATGTCGAAAGCCATTCGTGGGGATAGATTCCACGATTGAGAAATCTTACGGGCATAGCCAATCGCTTGCTCGGCCATGGGGCCATTTGCTTGCCAGCGATTGCCTGGCTGCAATTCAATCACAACACGAGGATTTGCAACCATCATGCCTAAGCCACCGTAACTTGGGCCCTTGCTATTGGTAAAACGCAATAGCCCAAAATGCAAACGGCTGGGAGTTGTGATGCGTAACGAGTGATGCATGTTGAATAGCTATGTGCTGCTAGAGGCGGAAATATTTGATTCGATGTAATGATGAAGAAAATCAAACGCCCGTTTTTCGTATTCGCTGGCAGTTTTTGTCACGATCAATTCCAGACGTGATAAATCATCGAAAATATTCTCAGGTGGTAAAATGTGGATGCGGGTGGCCAGGATTGCCGTTTCGAGTACAGCATGTTGGGCCCGATTGTAGCCGATAAAACTGCGTTGCTGGCCATGGTCGATGCAAGAGGCTTCCAGCCAAGTCCTCTCATGAGCATCGTCAAGCTTCGTAATCCGGAGTGCGTACCAGCTGCATGTATCCTTGCTGTCTCTTATACACATCTCCGAGCCCACGAGACGGACTCCTAT
>CAWWCC010000066.1:0-13629 GCA_963935315.1 uncultured Planctomycetaceae bacterium
CCGGCGAGAGAGCAGTTGCTCGATGCATTATTTGACTTTATCAAGGCAGAACAGCCATGAAAACAGTTTGGTATGGGTTCTTCCCAGAGATTATAAAATGGCACAATCAGGATCGTTAGGACCGGTAATCTCGCCCCAATCTACGCCCTTCCCAGCTGGTACAGCCAGCAAAAAGGGGAAATGGCAGGTCCCAAATTCACTATGGGGGGGCCTTGAAACATAGGTGGCCCTCACAACTAGGGAAACCCTGTATCCGTGGGAAGCTCATGCTAACCTGGCTGATAAAGGACCGGCTTGCCTGCCCCCCCATTTCTACCTTCAGCCAACGGGTGTCCCCATCTCTTTCATAAGCATCTTCATATCCTCCCATACTATTCGCTTGGCAGAAGGATTGCGGAGCAAATAAGCAGGATGGTAAGTGCAGACAACCTGGATGCCACGGTAGCTATGGACCTTACCTCGCATTTTGCCAACAGCCTCGTTCGTGTCGAGTAAGTTCTGAGCAGCAATACTTCCCAGGCAGCAAATAAACTCGGGCTGAATAAGCTGCAGTTGTCGGTCAAGAAAACGGCGACAGTTTTGCGCTTCAACGGGAGTGGGATTTCGATTGCCCGGCGGCCTGCACTTGAGCACATTGAGGATATAAACATCTTCTCGGGCGAGATGGCAGGCTGCAAGAATCTTGTTGAACAGTTGGCCGGCGGCTCCCACAAAAGGTTCGCCTAAGCGATCTTCGTCTGCTCCCGGAGCTTCTCCCAAGAAACAAAGGCGAGCCTGGGGGTTTCCTACACCAAACACCGTCTGGGTGCGCGATTCTGCCAGCTCCTCACAAAGCGTACATTGAGTGACTACTGCGTTGATCAGCTCAAGTGTATCCACAGCGACAGGCGTTTCTGGGACCTGCATTCGTAGATCGCTTTCGCCTGCTAGACTGGGTATCTGATCAATGCCTGCTGCCTGGAGACTTTCGAGTGACTGCAAAACTAGCTTTTGAATAGGAATATAATGCTGATCTACCATGCACTTCGCCTTAGGGAATCGACAAAAAACAGCGGAAGTCTGAACCAAGCGGGACTTTTCCACGTCGAAGGATACACAATCTCGGTTCACACATTCGCTGCAAGAAACCAGGATAATGCCTTTTCGGTCGTGTCTCGGCTCCTATTGCCTTTCGAATCAGGTGGTTTTGCAATAAAGCCGCTATCTGCCCCAATCTCACTTGATTATCATAAACCTGTTTATAACAAGCGTTTGACGTAGAGGAAACCAGCCTGATGGCAGTCCCTAAAGTAGTAATCGTAGGCCGCCCCAACGTGGGTAAAAGCAGCTTGTTGAACTGGCTGGCTGGTATTCGGATTGCGATTGTTGAAGACCGCCCTGGGGTTACCCGCGATCGCGTCGATTACTTAATGGAGTACAAACAACGCTATTTCGAGTTGATTGACACGGGCGGTATCGGCATCCTTGACGAAGATAATCTGACACAACACATCGACCAACAGATTCAAGTTGCCATCGACTCAGCCGCAGTTATCTTGTTTGTTGTTGATTCTCGAGATGGCCTGTTACCCCTCGACGAGGAAGTGGCAAGGCGATTACGCCACGTTGATGTCCCTGTAATATGCGTGGCCAATAAAGCAGACACTCTCAAATTAGACAATCAGGCGGCTGATTTTTATCGCTTAGGTCGTGGTAAAATTATTCCAGTCAGTACCACACAAAATCGAAATCGCGGCATGCTACTGGACATCATCTTGGAACGCCTACCAAGTCCAGAAGTATCAGAAACTCCCAGCAAAGAGCCCGAAATGAGAGTGGCCATCGTAGGAAGGCGCAATGTCGGAAAAAGCACTTTTGTGAATACACTCGCTCAAGCCGAACGAATGATCGTGAGCGAAATTGCGGGAACAACCCGCGATAGCGTGGATGTACGATTCGAACTCGATGGGAAAGGATTTGTGGCGATCGACACTCCTGGCATCCGTCGCTCACAAGGTCGCAAAGCATCGATCGATTTTTACGGATTCCACCGAGCCCAACGGAGTATCCGACGGGCTGATGTCGTGCTGCTCTTCTTAGACTCCACTCAGAGGATCAGCAAAGTGGACAAGCAACTGTGTGATTATATTAGCCAAAACTACAAACCTTGTGTTTTGGTGGTCAATAAATGGGATATTCAGGCAGGTTCGATGCCGACTGAAAAATGGGTTCGCTATCTCCATGAGACTTTCCGCACCATGCGTTATGCGCCAATCGCCTTTATTACAGGAGAGACCGGAAAAAACGTCAAAGCCCTCTTGAATCACGCCCAGATGCTCTTCAAGCAGTCCCGGCAAAGAACTCCTACGGGACAACTCAATCGACTCCTACGTGAAGCAATACGTCACACGCCACCGCCCCTGTACCACAACCGGCGTCCCAAAGTGTACTACGGAACCCAAGTCGGGATTGAACCACCCACCTTGGTACTCTTTTGCAATGAACCTGCAGCAATCTCAAAACCCTACCAGAGATATTTACTGGGAGCTGTCCGAGACCAACTGAACTTTGAAGAAGTACCGATCAAGCTCTATTTGCGGAAACGGCAACAAAATGACCAGCGTAACGAAATTGCAATCAGCGAGTCGTCCCCGATGTCTAAGGAAGCCACTCTATCTCCTGAGGGTACCCTTTCTCCTGGGGATGAGGACAACAGAGGGTGATCGAGAGGGCTGGCACGTCTTAAGACCCAAAAGTGTCTCAAGACTCCAGGAACACAGCGGTTGCCTTATTTGATCAGGTCAAACGTATCCGTAGGACCAGTCGTCTCAGCCAAGGCATTTTTGGCATTGGGATTGGCCGTTTCCTGATGATCTCCCCACGCTGCAAAAACACAGAATGCCCAGGCCAACAGGAATACAGCCAGCTCTCCAACTGCGTGGATTTCTTGTCTATCCTTAAACATCTTCTCTAACCTTGGAATCACTAGGCTCTCTTGAAACTGCCCCCCCGTATTGATAGGTTTCCAAGACCGAAATCGGAGTAGCTCAAATAGAGCGTATCCGGCAAAATCTGACAACTAGAGCTCACCATAAAAAGTATCGCTCACATATTCGCTGCTAGCATCCGTACGTCAATAAACACACTGCGGCCAGGCGTTTCTGAGCCCTATCGCCACCGCTTTGGGAATGCTAAACTTGCCGTTCTGGCATTTTCGGCCAGGAGATTCGTCACTCACATCCCCTTAGACCTGCAGGATCACTGATAGCGGGATAAGTCACGGGTAGATAAGACATGGGGGAAAATGTGGTGGAACATTGGTATTTAAGGGCGATTAGCTCAGTTGGCTAGAGCACTAGCTCGACAAGCTAGGGGTCACTGGTTCGAGTCCAGTATCGCCCACTTTTTTAAAGGAATGGACGTTTTTTAGGGAATGGCATTGTGTTTTTAGAGTGCCAAGAGCTGGGCAGTTGTGCTAGAATGACCAGCTTGTCAATTGTCCCAAACCTTGGGCCTTTAGTTGACCCGTACTGCTGAGACGCACGGGTCGTTTTTTAGAAATTGTCAAACCGTGTGTTGGCAATCCAAACCATAGGAGTAACCGTTGGGCACGAAAAAGTCAGGCAAGGGCCGCCGCAAGGTAGGCCAAAAGAAGCGCCGTATGCGGGCAAAAATTCGCCATCGCAAGAAGTAATTGACCTGCTTTTCTCTGAAAAGTTTGTTAATCGTCTGTGAATTTACCGTGGCCAGTTCCACACTCTTCCTCTCTTGAGACGCAGGAATTGCTATAGCGTCAATTCCCTCCTCAACACCCCTAGCACTGCATTCATGCGCCTTATGTGTGGACTGCGTGCATGCCAATAGCCTCTAGTTACATCACAGGATGTTTCGCTACTCGCCCGGAGTTTTCATAGGTTCGTGCACCGAAGCTGAAGCATAACGATGCCAGGCAAGGACCATTTGTAAGAGACACTGCGCCTGCTGGAGTAGGAGCGGATGAAATATGCCGGTTTAGCTACTGCTTCAGAAACGGACGAAAGATACGGGCTAACCTTTCAGTCCCGTACGGGCAATGCCACGCAGGAAGTGTCGTTGGGCAAGCAAGAATAGAACCACGATTGGCAGTGTGAACATTACCGATGCGGCTAAGAGCAAATGTACCTGACTGGAGTGGGAACTCACAAATTGCTCCAGTCCATAGGCCAATGGAAAATGGGTGGGGTCATTCAAATAGAGAAGAGGGCCCCCATAGTCATTCCAGGCGGCTATGAATTCCAAGAGTGCTACGGTTACCAGGGCAGGGCGAGCCAGTGGCATGACCACTCGCCACAGCACTCCCAATTCGCTGCAGCCATCGATGCGCGCCACATCGATCATCTCCTGAGGAACCGTCAAAAAAAACTGACGTAACAAAAATATATAGAATGCTTCACCCAAAAATTTCGGCAGAATGAGCGCCCACAGCGAATCATACAATCCCAACTCACGAATCACCAGGAATCTCGGTATCATCGTAACCTGCCATGGCAATAGCATGGTGGCAATCAAGAGGGCAAACATCAGATCGCGTCCACGCCATTGCAGTCGAGAAAAACCGTATGCCACCAGAGAGCAGCTCGTCACTGTTCCCAGCACACTCCCCAAACACAATAGAAAAGAATTGGCCAGGTATCCCAAAAAAGGTATGACCCCAATCGCCTCGGCATAGTTTTGCCAGCACCAGGGATCTGGCCACCAGGAGTAGGGTTGGGCCGCAATTTGTGCTGGGCTTTTTAGTGACGTGAGTACCATCCAGACCAGGGGAGCACTCAAAATGGCTGCAACAAGACCAAGCCATAGCTGGGCCAAGAGCGGTGATTGCCTAGTGGTCATGGCTCCACCTCCTGCAATCGATTGCATATTTTCTCGGTAGCATTCTGTAGGGCTCGTGCTGGATCCTCTCCCCGATACATCACTTCCTGGGCTGCACGAATAACCTCTTGATAATAGAGTGATGCCACCGGCAGCGCAGGGACTGGTACTTGAGAGGTGCTTCGGGCCAGCCTGACAAACTCTCCCAGGAGTGGCTGCTTCACGATTGCAGCCTGATAAACTTTCTCGTTAACAACACTTTGCGAAACGGGAATCCAGCCACCTGCAGCACATGCTTCTGCGGCCAGGGATTCTGAGTTCGCAAAACCTGTCCAGAATTGCATGAACTCCCAAGCGCCCTTTTTACAACGCGCCTGGCTGGGAACAACAAAAAAATTGCCGTTCACCCAACCGGCATCCGATCTGCCCCCAGAAGGAGCAGGGAGCGGGACGACGGCAAAACGATCCCCGGCCCCGATCTCAGTCTTCTGGCCAGCCGGTTGTGGCTGATTTGGGTGTGCCTCATAAGCTTCAGCTATATCACGTACACGCCACTGGCCATCCATCACCACTGCATAACGTCGATTGGCTAGCAACGGAAACTTGGTGCCGGTAAGTGCTTGCTCTCCAGATCGAAAGGCGGCTACCTGACTGGGCCCATAACGACGGCTATAGCTGGCCATCCAGGATAGTGCTGCTACGATTTCAGGCGCATCCGCAGTGATTTTATCCTGTGCTCCTGCTTCTTCCAGGTCGGCAAAATTTCCGCCAAATGCGATTCCCCAGGACCACAATCGTCGGGGATCAGGCAAGTAACCCATACGCTTGCGATGGGATCCTGCCTCTGTAGGTGCGATGGTTTCAGCTATGCGATCCAGGTCGCTGAGAGACTTTGGCAGATTGAGACCATATTCTTCAAGAAGCGTTTGGTTGCAGTACAGAGCACGAATATCCAAGCCATTGCATAGCGCGTATAGCTTTCCCTGATAAGTCCCCAATTTACGTGCGGCCGGAAACAGCCAGGTTTGCAATCGCTGCAGCTGTGCTTCGGTAGCCAATTCTGAAATGGGTGTCAACACACCACGATGGGCCCAGTCAGCCACAACAGGATCGTCGTGGTTTAGCAGATCAGGCGCGTCATTGCCGGCAACACTTAAGAAAAACTTCAGGTCAAGATTTGTGCCCGGCATGGCGATTGCCCGAACCACATATTGATCTTGAGAAGCATTGAACTGTTGAACCACCCTCTGCACAATCGGACGATCACGCCCCCCCCAGAAATGCCAGAACACCACCTCTTCGCGGTCTGGATATTCAACTTCCAGTTCTTGCCCACATCCAACGACAACCACCAACGAGATTGCCAGCAAACTTAAACAATGATTTCGGTACCAATGTAAAACTAGGCGTACCGACCAGGCCCTCAAGCACCCGGTTGGTTTGACCGAGCGGTCATTTGTCATCATCTCATTGGTTCGCAACCATTCTCTCATTGATAGACCCAATGTCGTGAGGTGCGAAAGAGCCAGAATGTGACCAGCATTACCAGTACAAAAAGCACCCAGGCCATTGCTGAGGAATAACCCATATTAAGATCTTTGAAGGCTGACAAAAATAAATGAAGAGACAAGGTGAGTGTCGCTTCAGCAGGGTCCCCCTGACCATCACTGACTATATAGATTTGCGTGAATGCCTGTACCGACTGAATAAGTCCCATCACAACATTGAAAAAAACCACTGGTGTGAGCATTGGCAGGGTAACATGACAAAACTTTTGCACACGATTTGCACCATCCAACTCTGCCGCTTCGTAGAGTTGTTGGGGGATGTCTGCCAGAGCAGCAAGATAAATAATCAAGAGGTTTCCTATCCCCCAGGTGCTCATCATCAACAGACCATCCTTGGAACCGAAGATACTGCCTTCATGATTTGATGGCCACGAGGCGGGCCAGGCGGCGGCACTTGTGCTTTGAAACCAATTCTGGGGGGGAATCTGCAACGATTCGAAGAGGCCATTGATCAAGCCTTGCTGAGGATCCAGGAGCCAGACCCACAACACGGAAGCTGCCACAGTGGGTACGATCGCAGGCAAAAAACAAAGCGTACGATACATAGCACGACCACGTACCTGCCAGGACAGCATGAGCGCCAAGCCAATACCAAACACTACCGATAAGGCCACGCTCAGAATTGCATAATACACCGTGTTGCCCAAAGCCCGAGCAAATGTATCGCCTTCTACAAGCTCACGAGCAATCCGTGAATAATTATCCCAGCCAATCCATTGTGGCTCGCTGAGCAGATCATAGCGACAAAAACTCCAGTAGAACGACGCACAAAATGGGTACAGCACCAGCACCAGAAAACCAATCAGCCAGGGGCCAATCATTAAAAGACCGGTGCGATGCTGGTGGAGAGACATGGTTTGGGAAAGGTAAGGAATGTGGTGCCAGTTATTATCTATTCCCTTATCAGGATGCTTTCGTTCAAGATAGTCTATTTGAGCTTCAATCTCATAGCTACCACCAACCACCTCTCCCACTCTCTATTCCTCAATTTGCCTCCTCCCTTTACACTCTTCACTATGGAACGAATTTCTAGATCTTCTGCACGAATTGAATTTGAAGCATGGCGTGATGACGCAGGTGTGCCACATGTGAAAGCGGCCAGCTGGGCTGACGCACTCTATGCGTGGGGCTACCTGCATGCCCTCGATCGGCCTACGCAACTGTTTTTTTCCCGAGTGGTAGCGAATGGTCAGGCAGCGGCACGGATTGCAGATCGGCCCGAATTGGTAGAAACAGACCGATTTTTCAGGGGTGCGGGACTCCATTTGGAATTGGATACCGAAGTTGAAAATTTACGTTCCAAAACGCGTGAGCAGCTGGATGCTTACTGCGATGGTGTCAATGATGGACTCCAGGAATCAGGACGTTCGTTGCCAATGTGGGTGACAGGATTTCATCCACGTCCCTGGGACCCGATGGCCGTGCTCTCAATCGGCAATTTGCTCAGTTTCGCGGGTCTAGCGGTTGGTGCCCAAGAGAACGAGCGATTGCTGCTGGAACTTGTGCAGGCAGGTATCCGACCGGAACTCCTGCGCGAATTGATGGCACCTTATCTGGACAATATCGATTTAGAAGAATTGCGAGAAATCCGCATAGAACATCGATTGTCGGACGAAGCTTTAGAAATGCTGGCGGATCTCCCCCGTTTGGCAGGAAGCAATGCGTGGGCCGTACGGCCCCATCGCAGCGCCACCGGGGGAGCTCTACTTGCTGCGGATCCCCATTTAGAAATCAACCGATTGCCTGCGATCTGGTATGAAGTTGCCTTGCATTGGGGAGACGACCATTACTTAATGGGCGCCTCACTCCCTGGATGTCCTCTCATGGCGGTTGGTAGATCGCCCCATCTCGCTTGGGGTGTTACCTACATGCATGCCGACACGAGTGACTATTTTGTGGAGGATTGTCAAAAGGGTGGTAGCACCGGATGGCAATACCGGCGTGGCGACGCGTGGCATGATTTTACGATTCGCGAAGAAGTTATAGAACGCAAAGGCAAGCCTGCAGAAACGATGCGGGTGTTCGAAAATCCTCAAGGCACCTTGCGATGGGATCTCACGGACCAAGAGCCCGGCAAATACCTTTCAGCCAAATGGATCGGCAGCCTGGCTGGATCGGGTCGATCGATAGGATGTTGGCTGGACGTTTTGCGCAGCCCAAACGCTAAACAGGCCATGGAAATCGTGCGTGAAAATCCACATCCCACCTTGGTTTGGGTCTTTGCGGATCGCGAAGGACACATCGGTCGGCAGGCAAGTGGCTGGTTGCCTATGCGCGCACCTGGACAAGTAGGCGTTCTGCCTGTTCCCGCCTGGGATGAGTCAACCCATTGGCAAGGCCGTCTCTCCAGCGAAGAATTACCCAGCTTGTACGACCCGCCAGAAGGCTATTTGGCCAGTGCCAATGAAAACATGGATCGCGTAGGAGACTATCTCCTACATAGCCATGGATTGCCCGACTATCGTAAACGTCGGATTGTCGAACGCCTCCATGAATTGAAGCACGTCACCATCGAAGACATGAAACAATTGCAGTACGATGTAATGAGTGTGCAGGCAAGACGCTTGCTCCCCGTGTTTCTGCCTCACATGCCAGCAGGACCACTGCGCGATGCACTCCTCAGTTGGGACTTCTGCTACGATCCCAAAAGCACTGCGGCAACTCAGTTTCAGCACCTTTATCGCCATGTCCTGCTAGAAATCTTTGGCCACGAAAAAGGAATTGGCTGGCGGCGTATGTTTTTTCTTTGCACACGCATGGGTTATTCTTCAATGATCTTAACCGCCATTGATGATCTTTTGTGCCAACAGCACTCACTTTGGTGGAAAGATCGAGACAAAGGTGAAATGATTCATAAAGCTGCCCAGCTCGCTGCAGATGAACCCATAAAGCCCTGGGGAGATGTCAACTCTTTTCATTTTGCCAACCGTTTTTTTGAAAATAGTCGCGTAGGAAAATTGCTGGGATTTAACACAGACCGTAGACCGATGCCCGGATGCCAGGCAACTCCTTTCCAAGGCCATCTCCTGGCTACTGCAAAACGCGAATCCAGCTTCGCACCCAGCTACCACTTCGTCACCGATCTCAGTACCGATCAGGCCTGGACCAATCTCCCCGGCGGAGCAAGCGAAAGTCGTTTTTCAAAGTGGTATCGCAATGATATTCCTCGTTGGGAGCAGGGAGAGTATCGATTGCTATTACCGCAGATAAGTTGAGGCAAGCTTTGGGTTGTCATTCTATGCAAAGCCATTTTTCTCCTAGAACCCCTTTCAGAACCTCCCTGTTGTGTCAAGTTTCCCAAAGAGCTCGACCCCTTAACCAGGTTTCGAAACTAGTTCTAGTCTCTCCTTGCCCCATAAATTGATCTCTGAGCTTTAGCCCCTCGTCATATTTCCTGACAAAAATTGATTGTCGGGGTGGCTCCCAGGCGATGCCGTGATCAATAGTTGTCCTCCAAGACAACATCTGCTTAACTAGCTGTATGAATTCTCCGCATTCCATTTCGAATCTAGAGGAACAACGCAAGCTTGTGGCAGCGGCTTACGATCCACAGCTATTTCGTGAAGCGGGCAACGTGTTGATCGCGTCTCTCCACGATCACCTGCAGACTGTTCGAAAAGGGCAGGGATCGGTTCTCAATTGGTGTTCTCCTGAAGAAACAATCCAATTGGCTACCGCAGAAATCGAGAGCGGAAACATCGCGCCATTGCATCCTGGTAGAGACTGGCAATCTGCCACCACCAATCCTGAATCGGCTGACACGGGCGCCGTACTGGCTCGTTTCAGAAATCTCGTTGAACAAGCCTTAAGCCGTGGGCAGAACTTGCATCACCCGCACTACGTTGGGCATCAAGTGCCAGCATCACTACCCTTAGCTGGATTGTTCGATGCGGCCACCACGGTGACCAATCAGGTTATGGCCATTTATGAGATGGGTCCATGGGCAACGTCCGTCGAACGAGCCGTGGTCAATCAACTTGGCGAAGCCATGGGTCTGGCAGAGGGAACTTTTTGTGGACTGGTAACATCGGGTGGATCGCTTGCCAATCTGACAGCACTGCTTACTGCACGCAATATTTCTCTGGGCGAGAGTTGGATCCAGGGGGTCCATGCGGACACACCTCCTCCCGTACTGGTTACCCATGCAGAAGCGCACTATTGCGTTACCCGGTCTGCTGGAATTCTCGGCTTGGGAACCAATCAGATCGTACGGGTGCCACTAGACGACAAACGTCGCATGGACGTTGGGCAACTAGAAAAGACACTCCAGGATTTGCGGGACCGCAAAATTCCCATCGTTGCAGTCTGCGCTGCGGCTTGTGCCACCCCCATTGGAGCTTTTGATCCTTTGGTCGAAATCGCTGAGGTCTGCAGGAATCATCAGGTGTGGCTGCATGTCGACGCAGCACACGGCGGAGCTGCTTGTTTGAGCACAAGACATCGCCATTTGGTCCAGGGTTTAGAACTGGCCGACAGCATTGTATGCGATGCACACAAAATGATGTTCATGCCCGCCTTGTGTGCTTTTGTTTTTTATCGTAACTCGGAACACCGCTACGCAACTTTTGAGCAGATCGCACCTTACTTGTTTGACCCCTCTGCGCCGGGCATGGCTGAATTCGACAACGGAATTACCAATGTGGAGTGCACCAAAAGGGCAGCAGCAATGGGCCTCTGGGGTATCTGGTCCATGTTTGGCAAGCAACTTTTTGCCGCCTTGGTAGATATTACTTTCGACATGGCCCAGGTTTTTTTCGAATTACTTCAAGAACAAAGCGATTTTGAAGTTTATTGCCAGCCTACATGCAATATTGTCGCCTTCCGGTATTTGCCCACCGAATTGAATGGTCGCAGGGAAGACGAGATGGACGCTTTTCAACTGAAACTCCGACGCCTCGTGATCGAATCAGGGAAGTTCTATCTTGTTCAAACATCCATCGATGGCCGCAGCTATTTGCGCACTACTATCATTAATCCTCTAACCTCAAAAAAGCATTTAAATTCTCTCATAGAATGCTTACGCGAACAGGGTCAACAACTCTTGCAAACAACCAACAGCTCGTAGTTCACCAGACATTGGATTCTACAAAGTCCGCAAGAATTGCACGGCATTGCCAATATCTTCTATGGGTTGACGCGAAGCGCGTCGTTCGATTGTGAGCCAGCCACGATAGCCAAACTCTTCTAATCCACCCAGCAACTCTGGAAAATCTGAAGAGCCTCGACCAAGCTCAACTTCCACTCCTTGCCCATTTGCCAGGTCGTAGACACCGTCCACAGCGTGAACGTGTGCAATGTACTGGCCAATTCGCGAAACAAACTCCTGGGGCGAATGGCCATTGGCTATCAACTGAGCCGGATGCAGATCTAGCGCCAAAGTCCCTTCGGGCAAACTGGCAATGTAGCCTGAAATTTCTTCAGGATCCGTAGCGGCTGCCTGCACGACTATCTGCACTCCCAAACGATTACCATGCATAGCCAGGTTTAGAAGGGCCTCCGTCAGAGTCGATGGTTCACCGGGCAATTCTCCCAAATTACAAACGAGTACACGTGATTCCAGCTGCGAGCCAAGCACCATGGCAGCCCGTGTCGCCTCCAAGCGGCGTTCCAGATCATGAGGACTTGCCAGGCCCCGTCGCGTCGGAAAAGCCACCGAACCAACCCGCAAATTCAGATCAGCCAGCATTTTCCGAAATTGGCGCACCCCAGTTTGCGATAACTCCGTTTGGGGAAGCTCAGAACGTACATCGATTTGCACTCCATTGCACTGCAAGCGGGCTGCAGTGTGCAATGCTTTCCTTATAGGCTCATTAAAGCACTTGGTTTGGGCTGCAATTTGATAACCGATCACTCTTGTTGATTACCTGCTGAGGGTAGTGGAAGTTAATGGCGATGTCGTGTTTTTCAAGTCTCTTGATTCTAGCTACTCTGGCAAGTCCTGCCAGTGAGGATCGCCACGTAGATGCAGTAGAAATATTTGCTTGCGATTTTGTGAAAAATGATCGCAATTGGGACCTCAACTACGATCTCTGGCCCGATCTTTGGTCCCGACGCCGTAGCCCTGAATGGCCCCATTATGTGAAAATCCAAATTGAAGACGATTCGGAAGCCGTTGCAGGCCGGTGCATGACAGTCCATGTCAATGGAGCTGGAGCTTCAGTTTCAAGTCCCCCGATTTCGGTCTCCGACAAGTTCAGCTATGTCCTTGAGGCCAGGATTAAAGCTAGCGGGTTAAAACATAGCCAGACCCATGTGCGTGTAGACTTTTGTGACGTGAACCTCAATGTTCTTCAGTCCGCGAGCAGCGAAGTATTTAAAGATACCAACGGCTGGGTAAAAATACACTTTGACCCCGTCAATATCACCAATCCCAATGTCGAAATTGCTACCATCACACTTCAAGTTGATCGCGGTGAGCATGTCGATTTAAAAGGTAAAGTCTCACTTGACGATGTGTGGTTTGCCCGACTTCCGAGGATGACAGTTCACTCCAACAGTCCGTTTAATGTCTACACGGACAAGAATGATGTATTAGTGACATGCGAACTTTCTGGCATCTTAGAAAAAGATCCAGATATTCATTTTGAACTTTTAGATGCCAGTAGTCATAGCTTAAAAGACAACACAGTCCAACTGGACGGACATCTCATCACCGAACGCATCAGCAAGGCATCTGCCATCATCAACTCGACAAAGAATCGCCATCGAGGTTATGCCGGTAAAACACAATGGAAACCACCAATCAGTGACTATGGTTTCTATCGTGTGCAAGTGTCCATGCAGACAGCACGTGGCACGCTTAAGGAACAAACAATTCCTATTGCTGTGGTACCTCCTATCGAGACAAGTTCCCATGGTGAATTTGGTTGGTCCTTGACCAGTGACCATATTCCACTGAGCTACGACCAACTAGAAAGACTACTTCCTCGTGTTGCTATCCATTGGATTAAACTACCCGTCTGGTACGGAAATTCAGAACCGGAGCGAGGTGAACAACTCGTGCTCTTTACCGAGCGGCTGGCAGCGAAGGATATTGAAGTCGTTGGGATCATTGACAAGCCACCCAAAGACCTGGAACTGAGCCAGCGCATCGAAGACGACGCGACAATTGCCGACTTGCTTTCTGCTGAAGAACCTTCAGCCTGGCTACCCTCACTCGATGAAGTGCTTACCCGACTCTCCTTACGCGTGCGGTGGTGGCAATTGGGGAACGATCACGATACTAGCTTTT
>CAWWCC010000067.1:0-13484 GCA_963935315.1 uncultured Planctomycetaceae bacterium
AGCGGAATGGAAACAATCCGACACTTCTTTATGCTTATGGTGGTTTTAATATTTCGATCACGCCACGTTTCTCTGTAGAGTATGCGGTCTGGATGGAGCAAGGCGGTATTGTTGCAGTGCCAAATATTCGTGGCGGAGGCGAGTATGGTGAAACCTGGCATCAGGCAGGAAAGCAAACCAATAAGCAGAATGTCTTCAACGACTTTATTGCTGCAGCCGAGTGGCTAATTGCTGAGGGGTACACATCACAAAAAAAGTTAGCCATCCGGGGTGGCAGCAATGGAGGTTTATTGGTGGGAGCCGTGATGACCCAGCGTCCCGAATTGTTTGGAGCCTGCCTGCCAGCGGTTGGTGTGATGGATATGCTGCGTTACCAACTATTTACAGCAGGGCATTTTTGGCGCGATGAATATGGTACGGTTGACGATGCCGATCAGTTCCAAGCAATTCATGCTTACTCGCCTTATCACAATATTCGTGATGGCGTGAGCTATCCTCCCACCATGGTTACGACTGCTGATACCGATGACCGTGTCGTGCCCATGCACAGCTTTAAGTTTGGGGCTGCCTTGCAGCGGGCGCAAGCGGGGGATGCACCAGCTTTATTGCGGATCGAAAAACGCGCCGGTCATGGTGCAGGAACACCCATTTCTAAACGTATTGAAGCTGTTGCTGACAACTGGGCCTTTTTGTGGAAGAATTTGGGAATGGAACCTGGGGAATAAGTGGTGAATCATTATTCCATCATTCAAGAAAAGCAACCGGCCGCATAGGTTACGCACATTGGAATCAGAGAAATCCACGATTCAAGGTGTGACTACGGAACTTGAATGTCTCTGGCATAGTTGCCACTTGTAATATAGTTGCCACTCGATGTATGAAGTTACGGATTGGCAACGACTCGTAATTCGCGTGGCAGCGGAAACGACACATTTTCCTCCCGGAGAGTGCGTGGCTCAATGACGGCATGAAATTGATCGCGTAGTAGATCAAGTACGGCTTCCACGACTACCTCAGGTGCACTCGCCCCCGCTGTGACCAAGACGGTGTCTACGTCGACAAACCAGGCGGGATTAACGTCTTGGGGGCCATCGATCAAGTGGGCTGGTACGCCACGTTCGCCTGAAAGTTCTGCTAGACGTTGGCTGTTGGAACTGTTTTGGCTGCCCAAAACCAAAGTGAGATCAGCTTCGGGGGCCAGTAGAGCGACTGCTTCCTGTCTGTTTTGTGTGGCATAACAAATATCGTCTTTAGGGGGCGAAGCAATTTGTGGGAAACGTTCGCGTAAACGACTGATAATGCGATTTGCATCATCGACGCTTAGTGTTGTTTGAGTCAGGTAGGCGACTTCGGATTCGTTGGCGACTTCAAGTGCATCAACTTCCTCTGGACTTTCAACCAATACGATTGCTTGGGGCGCTTCGCCCATCGTACCAATCACTTCATCATGCCCTTCGTGACCAATCAAAAAGATAGTGTATCCCAGATTCGCATATTTAATGGCTTCCAAGTGCACTTTGGTTACTAGCGGACAGGTTGCGTCGATTGTACGTAGATTACGCTCGCTCGCTAATTGGCGTATTTCGGGCGATACGCCGTGCGCGGAAAAAAGAACCGTAGCCCCTGATGGTATATCAGAAAGATTATCGACAAACACTACCCCACGGTCACGGAAGGACTCAACCACATACTTGTTATGAACAATTTCATGGTATACATAGATCGGCGTAGGTAAGGTTTTGAGTGCCAACTCAAGCGCCTCAATGGCCATATTGACACCCGCACAAAAACCACGTGGGCTGGCTAATAATACTCGCATAGGAATCTCGAAGCGGTAGCTGGATGAATCCTGCTATGATAACCGGCAAATGATTCTAAACACAACGGAGTAAAACACGTCCACAGAGAATGGGGTAGAAGTTTGCGGAGAAAAATAAGATTTTAAATTCCACTGCAGATATCCAGAAATCCTCGATTCGCATTCATAAAAAAAGCCCCGGAACGATCTCCAGGGCTAATCTCAAGAAAAGGGTTGTCTGTTTGGCCAGCAGTTTAATCCAGCAGGTCCAACTCAGCGAGGCTTCCCCAACTTAGCGAGGCTTACGTGGTGGACCCTGCCAAAGTTGTCGAGAAATAGGTACCGCTTGGACCTCGCGCGCATCAAAGCGTCTTTCAAAGCGCTTGAGCGCCCGGTTCATTCTCATGCTGAATTCGAAAAGTGCGTGGCCATCAATGGTCACTGGTGGCAAGTTGCGATTTGGGCTCGCCGGTAGGGGAGGTTGTGGTGTCGCCATGATTTTTCCTCCTCAGTTCCTGGGCCTCGATCCTGCGGGTAGTAAAAAAATGGACCGTGGCGATGGTTTCTGTTACGCAAGACACATAGGTAGTGTTCGCGGTTCGTGCAGATTCCGCAAGCAGATGGTCGTTTTCAATCCAGTATAATTACAGACAGTTAACAACATTGGTAGAAAAAGAGAGTTTTTGAATAAGGGCAGACACTTGTTTTTTCGCCCTTTTTCGTTGAAGAGCCTTTGCCTTCAGGGCACCTTTGTGGACCCCCGCAATGCTCTGAGTAATTCTACGGTACGGCCGTTTTCACGGTGTTCTAGTCCTAATTTCGTATCCTTTTAAGAGAAAAGCATTAGCAGGACATCCGACCCGAGTAATTCACGCTGATGTTTGATGTCCAGTAGTTTTGCAGGCAATTTGGGTTGTAAGACTTGGTGAAATAATGTGGCGGTTAAAGGTGATCATGATTCGTACCACTGGTTCGTAGCAGACGTGTGGATAGAAGGGTATGGTTGTCAGCAATTTCTACACGTTTGGTCTGACCGCCATTGTTCTTAACGAGTTTTTGAACAGCCGGCCCGTTTCTATGGCTAGCCCGGATATTTCCCCTCCAATGGGTGATATGCCCAGACTAACAAGCCCGATAGGCTTTTCGAAGTTTCGCTGGCAATGCTGGCAAATCAGAGAGTTTCAGGTTGTAAATCAGTATTGACGCTGCAATGCGGCTCTTTCTACTATCCTACAAGGTTTTTGCCCACGGACTCCCCTGCAATGGGGCAGTTTTAGAACGATAGAAATCATGGGTGCTTGATAGCCAACATATTGGGTGCTGCCGTACGTATTCAGGGTGAACCTCATCAATGCTGCGGTCCGTACAACCGTTGTGATGGCCCTGATCCATGTGCTAGGCTGTGGGTATAAGATCGTGACAACGAGTATGTTGTAATTTGGCATCATCGGATGCTGTGGGAGGCGATTTTTACTTGGCAGGATTGGAATACTTGTTACAGAAGTTGTCCTGCGGGCGACCGGCCTTTGTTTGGAAACGATAATTCATACTGGCCGAGTAGTCGATCAAACGAATAGGCCCATAGATTTATTAACGAAGGATTGGTTAGAGAGGTCTCCAGATATGATCATTTGGAGCCTGTGAGGCAACTTAGTACAACAATGCCGATTAAGGCTGGTTATAATTGAGTTCTGATTTCCAGTACTCTAAAGTAGACAACGATAGTCCCCGACCCCAGAGAACATCATGCAAGTTCATGGCCCATCACAGATTCACGGTGCACAAGACATGAAAGGTCCCTATTCGAGCCAACGTGCTAATGGTTCGAAAGCGACTCCTACAGCCCAACAAGCTGACAGTCTGGACATTTCACCAGCAGCGGATGCGGCTGCTGAAGCGGTCGGTTCGGGAGATGTCCGTTCGGATCTGGTAGCCCGTGTCCGTCAAGAAATTGCATCAGGTACTTACGAAACGTCTGAAAAGCTTGATACGGCCCTAAATCGTCTACTGGACGAGATTTCCTAGTCTAGATCGCTGGGGCCCAACGTTTCTTGGCAGGATTCTGCGTCTGCTGACGAAGGCATAGCCAATCGCGTACCAGACCGGGAGATAGCTCCTCTTGAGACTGGCCTCTTTTTCGCTTAGAATCAATAAGCGGTTGTCCGTTGGCAAGAAGTGTCTTTTTCCAACTGCTTTTTGACATTCGTGCTGACCTAGTAGTCTCAATAAGCTGGGATTCTCAATGGGCGGCCGTATCAATAGATCGGCAGTCTAAAGAGAGCCCTTAGGAGTGTCTTTATTTGAAACTGGCAATCCTTCAGTTGCATGGGTAGACATATAGATTGGATAGTTGAGCTTTGTAATGGCAAACGGTTTTTCACTAGGTACGGTCGAGGTAGCCAGCTCCCCTCAGGAGCGATTTGCCGAATTCTTGCAGAGCAAAGGCAAACGCATTACCCACCAGCGCCGTATCCTGGTCGACCATGTATTTCAGCGGCACGACCACTTTGATGCTGATGAACTGATTCTTAATCTGGCCCAGCAATCCGAATCCAGTAAGGTTAGCCGGCCGACCGTTTACCGTACGCTCAATGAATTGGTCGATGCAGGTCTCCTGCGCCGAATGACATTCAACGGAAGATCTGTTTACGAGCACGATTACGGTTATCCCCAGCATGATCATTTGCACTGTACGATGTGTGACAAATTGATTGAATTCCAATCGGCCGAATTAAAAAGAATGCGCGAAGCAGTCGCTTCCGAACATAAATTTCGAGTATCAGGCCATCGGTTAATTATCACGGGCGTCTGCACCGAATGCAGCAGTAAACGTCACCGGGAACATAGTCCGCTGGACTTGATATGACAATCAGTGTGTGATTTGTTGTTCACAAATCATCATGTCCGCCACTCATCTATCTGAACAGAAAGAAACAGAGTAAACGGAGGATATTTCTCTGTTACCTCCTGTTCAGATAGATGAGGGCCGGACGCGGAGAATTTGAAATACCGAAGTTGTTTTTGAGTCATCCCTAAGAACTTAAAGAGGGCTGGAAACTATACTTTTAACTCCGTTTTCTGGAGTTCTTTGCCGGCGTAGCGCTCGCGTATAGGGTTTACGATATCTGCCAGAAATTCGTCGACTTGTTCTGCACTTCTGCCCGTTAGTTTTGTGGCATCGACAGCTGCAGCCAGGTCAACTCCGGCAAAGTTTTTGTCTTGAGAAAGTCGATCGAGTAAGTCGTTCGCCAAGCCCTTTTGTTTGACCTGGGTTGCGGCGGCCTGACTGTGTTTCCGAATACGTTCGTGAAGATCCTGGCGATCACCTCCGGCAGAAACTGCAGCCATGAGGATGTTTTCGGTGGCCATGAATGGCAATTCTTCGCGCAGATTACGGGCAATTACTTCGGGATAAACAACGAGTCCCTCAGCGATGTTGTGATAGAGAATGAGTACCGCGTCTGTTGCCAGAAATGCTTGGGGGATTACCAGGCGGCGGTTGGAACTGTCGTCTAGTGTGCGTTCCATCCATTGGGTCGAGGCGGTAGCTGCGGTACTTGATTGTTGGCTCATCACAAAACGGGCCAGGCCACATATACGTTCGCTACGCATAGGGTTACGTTTGTAGGCCATCGCCGAAGAGCCGATTTGATTCTTCTCAAACGGTTCTTCGATTTCTTTTCGGTGTGCCAGGATGCGGATGTCGGAAGCGCCCTTATGTGCCGAGGCAGCCACTCCTGCAAGCGCATCCATTGCCTGGGCATCTATTTTTCGTGAATAGGTTTGGCCAGTCACCGCATAAGTTGTTGAGAAACCCATCTTTTGGGAAACCAGTTGCTCGAGCTTTTTGACTTTGGAGTGGTCGCCTTCGAAGAGTTCTAAAAAGCTGGCTTGTGTGCCCGTGGTACCTTTGGTACTGCGCGCTCGTAGCTGATTGAGACGGTGCTCGAGTTCTGCCAGGTCAAGTGCCAAATCATAGGCCCAGAGGCAAGCGCGGCGACCGACAGTTGTGGGTTGCGCCGGTTGCAAATGCGTAAATCCGAGAGTTGGTAAGTCACGGTACTGGGCGGCAAAATCACCGAGGACCATAAGAGTTGCGACAACTTTTTCACAAATCAGTCCCAATGCTTCGCGGAGTATGATGAGATCTGTGTTGTCCGTCACAAAGCAGCTCGTAGCCCCCAGGTGTATGATTGGACGTGCATCGGGACACTGGTCACCATAGGCATGGACATGGGCCATGACATCGTGGCGTAATTTTTTTTCGTAATCTCCCGCAATTTTGAAATCGATATCATCCACATTTGCCCGCAACTGGTCTATTTGTTGTTGGGTGATAGGCAATCCCAGTTCGGCCTCAGATTCCGCCAGCGCCACCCACAAGCGTCGCCAAGTACTGTGCTTATGCTGTGGGCTAAATAACCGACTCATGGTGTCCGAGGCATATCGTGAAATGAGTGGATTTTCGTAAGCTTCGTGAGACATGGTGGGAGAGATATGGTGGGAGCTAGTAAGAAAGTAAACGCAAAGAAAAATTAGGAGTGTGGGGGGTAGGAGCAAAGGACAATAGCAATACGATGCATTGCCCTGGCTGAAACCTTCATTTTAGCCGGGGGCATGCGAATGCGATATGGGCCAGCAGCCGATTTAAACGCCCCATTTCCTCTCACATATTCGTCAAATCATCGTCGCCTTTGCTGCCGAGTAGCGAATCGAGTGCGCTGGAGACTGCGGCTGTGTGTTGTTGGGGGGCGTCCTTGGGCAGATAGACTCGGCAGGCAAGTTGGCTGACGGGCAGATGTTTGTAGAGTTCGTTATCTGTCAGTGGGCGAATCTGGCCGGTAGCTGAGCGGCACAGAAAATTCTGACCGGCTGCCGCCGTTTTGGGGTCAGGGCGATCGATGTAGTTGGGGAGATCTATCTTCATTCGGATGTCTTTTAGATCAGTCGGAAGCTCTTCCCGCAGTGCCTGTTCGGCCACAGCTTCGCGTCCTTTTCTTAATACGTCTGTTGCTTGTGGATCTAGCCGAATTCGTTCGTCAGCCATTTCCCAATCAACCTGGCGACGGAGTAGCCGCTGCCATCGTTCTCCGAGAGATCGTTGTTTAGAGCTTTTACTTTTGGTCCAGCGGGCCACGTCGATCAATAAAGACCACTCCGTAAATTGTTGATACTCGTCAAGATGATCGAGTGGGTTTCCAGGGAATAAGAATTGTTTACCATCTTTGAATAGGTCTTCGAGAGTTTTGTCGATTGCACGAACGGTACGGTGGAAATAGACAGCGCGGAAGAGTTCACTGCGTGCCTGACGAAATCGGACCAAAGCGTTCATGCCGCGATCCTGAATGGTAAGACCGTGCTTGCTATAAAAGGTATACCGTAGCAATCGCTCGAGATCGTAGGAACGCGTGCTATAGCCCGACATGTAGGCATCTCGGAGAACAAAGTCCATGTTATCGACAGTATAGAGTCCGCAAAACAAACTGCGAAGCATTGTTAGCCAACGGGGTTGGCGATCTTTTTTGCTGCTGTTTTCATCGGTTGTAGGACGGGTAATAAGCCAGGCAATTTGATCGGGATCGATCTGTTCGCCATCTTGTAGACGTTTTCCTCCTGGGCATACACGTACGTTCTTTAGCAGGGGTCCCAGCTCTTTGCGAATAATATGGGAACCCAGGATCTCGTGCGTCAGGTTGTACTCTTGTAGAAAATGGGCATCAAAAAAATGTCCAAATGGTCCGTGACCCACATCATGAAGCAAGGCAGCCAACCGTGTGAGACACTCGATATAGGCGCGGCTGGGTGTGTCTGGGCAAACCTGGGAGAGACTCGGATAAAGCACCTCGGTTACGCGGCTAGCCATGTGCATGGCGCCCACGACGTGCTGAAAACGTGTGTGCTCAGCAGAAGGATAGACCCACCAGGCTGTCTGTAACTGATGAATCTGACGCAGTCGCTGTAACCAAGGGTGATCGAGCAGTGTGCGCTCAGAGGTTTCGCCTGAATCGACAATTGATACAAATGGGATGTAGCCATGCACTGGGTCATGACAAAGACTTTCGCGTTGCAGATGATCCGTCATAGGACCTATTGTCTCGGCGAAAGCTGACATGGCAATGGGGGGACACGCCTGACAACTTTCAATTCGCAACATCCAGACGACAGAGTGACTTCGTTACTTCTCGACCGTTTCGTCTAGAGACCCAACGGCAAGCGCAACAACCAACCCCACGATGGCCACGAGCCAAATCACGCGAATACCCACATTAATATGTGTGAGAACTTGGGCGGCCCCTGCATCCCCCATAGCGTCCAACAATCCGCCGACCCAGCCGAATAAGGTTTGAAGTAGGGGAAATCCCAACACTAGTACCAGGAGAAATTTTATGGAAGAACGAGCATTCATGATGGTAGAATCAATAGGGTGCAATTAGCGTAACCTGCGTATTCGTTACATTTTACAAAGCCTATTGTCTGGGTTGCAGCCAGGGCCTGTCAATATGCTGCTATATTTGCCGAAAAGGAGCTTTGTGGTACGCCCCATACCATGTGTCCCGTCTTTATGGCTGGGAATCGCACGCGTGGAAATAGCAGGGGGCCACCCATGTCCGCGTTAATTGACTCGAGCTACTCGTCGGACACAATGGAGAGAGGCCCTATGACTTTCTTTCTGCTGGAACAGACTCTTGATGCATTTTCTCCCGCCATTCATACGATGTGCTATCTGGCTGGCCATTGGGTCGACTGTTTACGTGGCTAGCTTTCGTTGTGTGGCTCAAAAAGTCCAACTTCAAGACGGCCGGATTCTGCAGGGCAAGATGATGACCATGTCGGGAGTTGCTAAGAATCCGATGTCTGTACATGAAGACGATGAGAAAAATCAATCGATGCCCATCTTAATGGTCCATGATGATTTGCGACGAACGTTTATTCCAAAGTATTTCCTGGACAACATCATTGACGAAGGCATCGAGAATCAGATACGCATCAAACCGTGGCAAAATGCCTCAAACTCCAACAGAGTGATTAGCAGTGTCGGGCCCAGTTTGGGCATTGACCCCTTCGATAAGTTTGGGCGAAGAATTTATCGTATGCAAACCAAGGATGGCCCCTTGCAGGTTGTGCAATGTATAACAGAGATCACTCCGCGGTATGCTAAGGTTGAAAGCTGGCGTGGCGAGCCGCGCTGGGATATGCGCTTGGCAACCAGTTCCATCCCGCGGGATCAACTGGCGGCTATTCTCGCCCAGGCTGTTTCTCACGATGATCCGCAAGAATGGATCAAAATTGTGCAATTCTATTTGCAATCAGAACGATATCTAGATGCGCGTTATGAGTTGGAGGCAATCATGTCGCGTTACCCTCAAATGCAGGGGTTAGAGACGGTTGCTCGTGAGCTAAAGCAGATGGGCGCGAAACGTATTCTGGAGGAAATCCAACTTCGGCAAAGGGCAGGGCAACACGCTTTGGTGACTCGACTGCTGGAGAATTTTCCGCCCGAGGAGGTGTCTGGCGAAACTTTGCAACAAGTAAGAGAAATGACGAACCGATATGCTGAGCAGGCAGCCCGATTGCAGGCAGTAATTGTAGAATTGCAAGCTAATGCCAGGCAAGTTTCAGACGAAGATCATCGCGCGCTCGTGCAACCTCTGGTAGAAGAGGTCGTAACCGATTTGACACAAAATAATCTAAACCGTTTGGTCGCTTTTATCCAATTGAAAGACGATTCTGCTCTCACTGCTGACGAAAAAGTGGCACTGGTGATCAGTGGTTGGATCCTCGGTGCCGAAGGCGCAAATCAAAAAATATCACTCGCAATTTCGCTGCTGCAAGTCCGAGATAAGGTGAGGAGGTATTTACGCGAACCCTTGGCTCATGAACGTCAGACGTTGTTGGAATCTATAAGAAGTGCAGAGGGAGCAGACGTTGTTAATCTAGCGAGATTGATAGCGCACATGCCTCCTCCTTGGACAATCCCGCAAGAAGGTGTGCGCCAATTTGGCGCCTACGAACTAACCGCACCTGGTCAGAGTGAGAATGGCGATTTTCGCTATATCGTTCAGGTGCCGCCTGAATACGATGTTTACCGACACTACCCTACGATTGTAGCCCTCAATGGCGCCTACAACTCACCCCAGCAAGAATTGGAGTTTTGGACGGGTCCACCTATTCGAAAGGAAACCAAAGAGATTATCGGCTCTCGTCGTGGTCAGGCCATGCGGCATGGATACATTACAATTGCAATAGATTGGCAGAAACCTCAGCAATACGAATATGAATACACGCTACGCGAGCACGAAGCGGTACTCACATGCCTGCGCGATGCGACCAGGCGCTTCAGTATCGACAACGACCGAGTGTTCCTGACTGGGCATGGAATTGGCGGGGATGCAAGTTGGGATATAGGACTGGCACACCCGGATCTTTGGGCAGGTGTTATTCCATTTGTGGCGCAATTTAGTCAGGTCAAAAAGTACGTGCAACACTACTGGGAAAACGCACGGCATGTGCCATTTTATTTTGTTGCCGGAGAAAAAGATGGCAGTAAAATGTCAAATAATGCAGGAGTCCTTGACAAGTATTTTGTCAAAAGATTCGATGCAACGGTCGTGGAGTTTTTGGGCCGAGGCCAAGAACCTTTTCAGGATGAAGTATTGCCAGCTTTAGACTGGATGGAACTTTCAACGCATCGTCGACAAGGATCACCAAGTGAGTTTCGATGCATGACAATGCGTCCTTGGGACAATTTTTTTTGGTGGATTGAAGGTCGCAATTTTCCAAATAGTGTTCAGCCAGCAAGTTGGCCCTTACGCAGTGCACGTCCTACACAAGTCCACGGTAAAATTCCCAAGGCCAACGAGCTTATCGCTAAATCGGCAGCTGAGAAGACCACTTTCTGGTTCAACCCTAAGATCGTCGATTTTTCGCAGCCAATCAACATTACCTACAATGGTAGAAAGCTGAGCAAAGTACGAAGTTCGATACGGCCGGATCCAGAAGTATTGCTCGAAGACGTTCGGACCCGCGGTGACCGACAACGCCCCTTCTGGGCAAAATTAGATGTTCCGTGAGAGAGGAGTTCAAATTGCGCTACTCGTCACCGACGCGCAGAGCACTATTTGTGAAGGGGCCAGTGCGATCAGGATTTTCTGGGTCATGGGTCCAGTGTGAGCCGTCCACTACGAACTTGTACTCATAAAGGCCTTCCTTTAATTGGAGTGTGCCCAACTAATACCCGTCCTCGCCGGGGCCCTCTAAAGCGTTTTTCTCCTTATTCCATTCATTGAAAGTGCCAGCTACAGTGACTTTCTTCGCACGTTCGTTCGATGGCAAGTACCGGAAGATCACTTTAAAGAGTTTGCCTTCGATGCGTTCGATCTTGGGATACTCACCAGGTTTGATCCACTCTGGGAGACTTGTCGTGAACGATCCTAGCATCATCTCTTCCCAAGTCTGGTCCCCCCATCTTACTTCTTGAGTAGGGTCAGGATTGGCAGGGTTGTCTGCGGAGTTGTCGAACACTCCCTCGCAGATCAAAAGCGTGTTTTCCGGCATCAACTTGGATTTGGCCAATGCATAGGCGTTCTGCCAATTGAAATCGTAGTTGGGGACGTCAAGTAGTATCTCCTTTTTCCCGTCTGGATAGCGGGCCGTGAAGCGAAACGATTTGCCACGGTAGTGCATTTGAGGTGGACCCCAAAAACTGGACAGCCCTATAAGGTGTAGGATACTCCCTTTGGGAGTCCACCAGGAGGTCCAGCGTATGGCACGGAAGCGAAGAGTATTCAGCGGTGCTTTTAAGGCGAAAGTGGCCTTAGCAGCCTCCCGAGGCGACAAATCGACAGCAGAGCTTGCTGCGAAGTTTGCGGTCCACACAAGCCAAGTGACAGCATGGAAGAAACAACTGCTCGCGGGAGCTGCAGAGTTATTTGCCGACGGACGTGGCCGTCCGGATGAAACCTCGGCAGACGAGCAAGAAATTTACGAACAGATTGGCAGCTTGAAGATAGAAGTCGAGTGGTTGAAAAAAATCTACCGAGCTCACCTAAGCAGCTCCGGCGATGGATTGAACCAGAACATGGAAAGCTCAGCGTTGCCCGTCAATGCGAACTGCTAGGCCTACCTCGCTCGACTTGGTATTACCAACCGTGCGGCGAAACAGTCGAAAATTTGGCACTGATGCGGTTGATCGACGAGCAGTATCTGCAGACACCCTTTTATGGGAGTCGCAAGATGGCGGAAGTGTTTGGAGTCAATCGGAAGCGGATACAGCGTTTGATGCGGTTGATGGGAAGAGAAGCCATTTATCCCAAAAGGCGCACTACCTGGCCTGCTGCCGGTCATGAGATTTACCGGTATTTACTGCGGAATGTGGAGATTTTGCGTCCCGATCACGTTTGGAGTACTGATATTACGCATTTGCCCATGCGGCGCGGTTTTATGGACTTGGTCACTCAAATCCCTGAGCGAATGGGTTGCTCCACGCGAATCATGTAGCGAAAAATTAGAAATCTGCGTCGTCTGTGCTTCAGAGAATCGCTGCCCAGCGAACGAAAGCAGGACGACTAGCCCCAGAAAGCGTCCGGTCATCGCGATCACTCCTGCGTAGAAACAAATGGGAAAGAAGGCACATTATTCTAGAAACAAAAGAGCAAAGAAGGGCAGGCAAAGAGCATGGATTAAACACTCTATTTTCCCTCTGCTACAGGCCGGGCTATTGATATAAACCCAGTGACACCAGCACTTTCCAGATTCTAATCCCTGAGCCACTTGTCCGTCATTGCCTGTCCTTTTATGCCCTTCCTGTCGTATCCAGGCCTGATGTTAAAGGTGCACAGGAACCGAACGCACTTGCTCGTTGTCCTTGATCGGTTGAGGAGGAACAAGCCATGGAATTTCCCGACCTTCCTCATGCATTTTGAAGACCTGCGATTTGAATTCGCGCACAACTTTACCCAACACATCTCTCTCCGAGCTACCCTTGGCATCGATACCAGCAAGATTTGCCACTCTTCCGGTAACTGTAGCGTCGTCGTTTTTGCGAACGTATACAAGGCAAGTGTATACAGGAACATTGGGCTTGGAGTCGCCAGTGATACCAAGTGAATTTGGATTGTCAGAATTCGGTTGCATATTCCTAGTGTGGGTGACCCCGAAACGCAATTTTTTTCAACGCAGCGTGCTTTGATCGGCTGTGGTATTTGTCGCTTGCGGCGCTAGTTTGCTGAGTGTTGCACCTACCATAAACCAGCCATCTTCATCACTGCGGATTACAGTCCCTGTGGGACCAAAGTAACGACGTACCATTTCAAAAGCTGGCAATTGCCGGCCATCAATCTTCTGTTCCCGCAGAATGTCCTCGTCTTCGTCGTCTGGAGGAGTCATCAGCCGATTGAGGAGCCTACCGAGAAGTGTTTCCGATTCGGGCATTTTGCCTTGCCGAAGTAGCTCATAAACGGGCCGAAAAGCTTCGTCGGTTCGCACAAAAGTCTTTACCGATTTACTGCCAGCAAGCAATCGAGAAAGGGTATTTTCGACTTCGTGGTAATCCGCCGCGCCGACGAGTTGTTCCTGCAGTTGCCGCTTTGAAAGTATTTCCTTCAAGTAGTTGGCATGCGAAGAAATGAACAGATGGCTATCCGTCACACTCACAGCCGATGCTTCGTCAGAATTCTCCAAATTGGTA
>CAWWCC010000068.1:0-13221 GCA_963935315.1 uncultured Planctomycetaceae bacterium
ACACAAGGAGTATCGTCGGCAGCGTCAGATGTGTATAAGAGACAGCCATTTTCTTAAATTGACGTACTTGGTCACCTGGTTTGCTGCCATGCATGTAGCCACGGTGTGGCGAAAAGAATGCCAGGGAGTCGTAGCCCCAGTAATTCCGTCGCTCTGGCATTTTGCCTAAGGGGTCGTGAATAGGAAACTCATGGATTGGCATCAATTCAACGGCGGTAACACCCAGTGACTTTAAATAAGGGATCTTATCAATCACCCCCAAATAAGTTCCCGGATGACTTACTTTGCTGGAAGAACTTCGTGTAAAGCCACGTACGTGCATTTCGTAAATCACCGACTCGGCCATGGGGCGGCGTAGGTGACGATCTCCTTGCCAGTCAAACGTATCGTCAATGACCACGCATTTGGGCGGACGTGTGATGCCATCGGTTGACGGCTGGAATCGGCCTGCCAGAGCTCGTGCGTAGGGATCGATCAGACGTGCATGCGAATCAAAGCGATGTCCTTGCTCCGGATCAAAGGGACCATCGGCCTGGAAATGATACAGCTGACCTGCTTTCAAACCGGGGACAAACACACTCCATATATCCCCCCATCGGTCGGTTGCTGGATTGAATTCGACGATACGATGGGGCTCACGATCCGTCACCCGCCGGTAGAGCAGCACCCGCATGGCTGTGGCCGAATGGCTGTACACAGAAAACTGCACGCCCACTTCCTGAACGATGGCTCCATAGGGGAGCGGATAGCGGAATTGCATAAATCTTTGCGATTTGGGCATGGCAACGGCGGATTGGCCAGTCAAGGAAGTTAGATACGGTGTCCATTGGGCTAACATAGGTGAAGGCTCTTGGGAAGGGCTACAGTGGGTCAGGCAGGCATTTACAAGCTCATGGCGCAGAATATCCGCCATCGTGCCAAGTAAATCGACACGCTGTAGTCCTTCGACATTCACCCGCAGGCTGCTTGATAGATCAGGAATCTGTCGGCAGAGCTTTGCCTGATGTTACTTCTGCTGCCATCGCTGCGGCCCGTGTAACAGGGCTTGAGCCATTCTGCCGCGACGACCGTGCTACGGCGCCAATTTTCGCTACCCGGTGCAGCCGGTACAAAAGGTCCGATTCCAAGGCTTATTCTCCGATTTGGAGAGATCTGCCGGGAGTGGGTATCTGAGCCTGGCCCGCAGTCGTTGACATCGCCCGTTGAACCGACCTAGAATCGCATTTCTCAGACTTGCCCGCATATTTGATCCGTTTAGCTACGGGAACCTGAGTCCTACCTGGCTTCGTATGCTGTGGCTTGTGATATTCTGCGGCTAGCGATCCTGGCGATTACACACACTTTCTATTTCTTCATGAAAAGTAGGACATGAAACCATGTCATGAAAGTATTTTTCATGAAAAATGACGAGGGCCGTTTCCAAAACAACTGGATGAACGTTCCAGGCTAGTAGTACGAATGGAAAAAATTACTTACAAAGATTCGGGCGTTGATCTCGAAGTCTATCAGGAATCGATGGCCCGGTTGCCCAAGCTGCTTCATCGGACCCATTGTCCCAGGGTCATTCCCTGGAAAAACGGCTTTGCCGGACTCTTTTCACTGGATTTTTCGGGTGGGCTGTTTTCGCGCAATTATCAGGATCCTGTACTTGTTTCGGGGACCGATGGCGTGGGCACGAAACTGAAAGTGGCCCAGATCGTAGGACGTCACAACACGGTGGGCATCGATTTAGTGGCGATGTGTGTGAACGATACAATTTGTTGCGGTGCTGAACCACTTTTTTTTCTCGACTACGTGGCCATGGCCGAAGACGATCCAGGATTGCTGGAGCAACTTGTCGAAGGCATTAGTGCGGGCTGTCTCGAAAGCGATGCGGCTCTGATTGGCGGCGAAACGGCCATCATGCCCGATTTGTACCAGAAAGGGGATTACGATCTGGCCGGTTTTTGTGTTGGTATAGTCGAAAAATCTAGATTGCTCGATGGTAGGGCCATCGTTCCCGGAGATGTTGTATTGGGTATCGAGTCCAGCGGTATTCACTCCAACGGGTACAGTTTGGTTCGTAAAATCGTCTTTGAACATGCGGGCTTATCAGCGGATGATACGGTTGATTTTAGCGACCTTAAAGTCGGTGATTTGCTGCTTCAGCCAACACAGCTTTATGCCCGGGTCGTGCGCGAAGTACTTAGTCACTACAAAGTTAAATCGGTTGTTCATGGAATTGCCCATATCACGGGCGGAGGATTGCACGAAAACCTTGCCCGCATATTACCAGCCACAGTCGATGCTGAAATAATCCGGGATAGCTGGACTTTGCCTCCGGTATTTTCCTGGCTTCAGGAGTTAGGAGCCGTCGAAGACGACGAGATGTTCCGTGTGTTCAACATGGGCATTGGTCTGACCATGGTCGTTAGTGAGTACTATCTGGAGAGTATTCAGCAGCAACTTTCCGGCTTGGGACTGCAAAGCTGGCAGATTGGCAAGATCGTATCTGGCTGCGGCGAAAGCAGGTGGGGCTAAAGCCTTCCCGAGTCTCTGGGCGAAAGCCCCTTATGAGTCTCCCTGTGCGCTGTTGCTGAAGTGGTTCCTCCGCATGCATTTGCAGCTAAAAGACCCTCACCGCACATAGAGAGGCGGTAGGGGTCCATTGTATCAACCTTGTGAAGCGAACCAACGTGTTCATTCAGCCCGGCCATCGTTGATTGTGCTGAACCCCTTGGGGCACTGCTCAACGCACTGAACCAACAAGCTCACTGCGTCACGGTAAATTGCACAAGCGGGCGACCGTCGCGCATCATAAAAAAACGCTGTTCGATTACCTGCTCCTACTTTCACTAGAGCGACGTTTTTAGAAAACGGACCTCTCCAGGAAGGTAATGCAGGGAGAAGCAAGTAAACTTCACTTGGCTTAGAAAGGTGTTTGGGTCTACAAACACAAGAAGCTCAGGTCTACTGACTGAACTTCTTTACAAGTGATAAGGTGGCGTTTCCATATGGCCTCCTCTTAAAAAAGGTTAAGAAGTACCTTCTTACGCGCATTATAAAGATATTGAGCTAGAGTGTACAAGCAGGGAGTCACACCATGCATTCGCAAAAACACGGTGTCAAAAAAACAGCATCCAGAAACACCAATTACTGAACTGCAGATTTCCGTTGGTGACGACTACTCATGCCTGATACTGCAGGCACTTTCGCCAATTCTTGGTTCTCGCCATATCCTGTCGAAGGGCCGGCTTCCGACAATGCTTGGAGAACTTTCTGTTTGGTCAGTAAGTCTGGTAGAACAATGGGTTCTCGAGCGGCATCGGCCGGATAGATTACCAACAGCGGAATACTCTGGCTATTGTGTTCCAAGAGTACCTGTTTGATGGCCGGATTTCGGTCTGTCCAATCAGCCAGCAGGGGGACAATGCCATTCTCGACAACGAATTGCTTTACTTCTTTACGGTTAATAGCAAGTTTGAGATTGGTTTTGCATGTCAGGCACCATTGGGCTGTAAAATCTACCATGACGGTTTTGCCTTCAGCACGTGCATCAGCCAAGGCCGTGCTGCTATAAGGTTGCCAAGGTAATTCGGATGGTCCAGGCGTTAGAACTTTAAACGCAGCAACTCCGACAATTGTGGTTGCAAGTATTCCGCCAATCCAGGATTTGTTCTTGGTAGCTTGGGATGCTGTAATGGGTGTGCGACCAATTAACCAACATGTAAACCAAATTGCAAACAAGAGACTCAAGGTGGCAATATAATAGTCGGCAGGTATCGCAGAGCATAACCAAACGACAGTTCCCAATAGCACAAAACCAAGCAATTGCTTAAAGGTCTCCATCCAAGCACCCGGTTTGGGTAGCCAGCTAACCAGAGATGGGAAAGTTCCAATTACCAGATAAGGCAACGCCATGCCGAGGCCTACGGCCGCGAATACCGCGTATGTGATATTCAGTGGCTGGCTAATGAGATAGCCGAACGTGGGGCCTAGAAAAGGACCACTACAAGGTGTGGCCAAAATGGTCGTGAAGATGCCCATCATAAAAGCCCCCAGCAGCCCTTTGCGTGAAGAGAGTTCGGTGGCTTCTCCTGAACTTGCAAATCCGGGGATTGGCAATTCCCAGGTTCCTAAAAAACTAAGGGCCATTGCAAAGACCAGCGATGCCATGGCTACCTTGAACCAGGTGTGTGTATTGAGTTCGCCCCATCCCAAGCCTTCGTCTCCCAAGCCCAATTGGACAAGGGAAGCCAAAGTGGCCAGGATCATAAAGACCAACAAAATGCCTGCGGCGTAAGAGAGATTAAGAAAAAAGATTTGCGTGCGACTTTGGCCTCCCTGTTTGACGAAGGAGAGTACTTTGAGTCCGATCACAGGGAGCACGCAGGGCATTAAATTCAAAATCAACCCGCCCAGCATTGCATAAAAAAAGATCGTCCATAACGACTTGTCATTGGATACTTCGGTCTCGACAATCTCTTGACTTTGCGGTGGTATGTCGAAACCGGTACCTTGCTGGGCTACGAAGGTATGTTCGAAAGGAATGCAGGCCTTGGGATTGCAGGCCTGTCCGACCACCTTGCCCGAGATTTTCAATGTGTTGGGATCGGCTTCAGTGCTTAGTTCAATCGGTGCGTACCAGGTGACCTGCTGTTTATGCTCGCGCAATTCCAGGCCTGGCCAGAATTCTTGATCCAGATGTGTTTTTGGTTGCTCTATAGCATGCCAAGGTCCCAGCACTTTTATGGGGCCTTCTGCAAGGGTTATCGCTGTTGCCAGGGGGCCGCCACCACCGTTGGGTAGAACCTGCTGATCAATGGCATAAACATGATACCCAGTGGCAATATCGAGCGTCACAAATAGAAGTGTAGGTCGTTCGGAATTCGCTAGGGAAAATTGAGACTTGACGGTGACTTCTGAGCTTGAAGGACTTGCTGCGGTTTCAAGAGTTGCCCCAAAATCGGGAAACTCATCAAACTGCGCTACAGCAAAATGCCAATTGCTACTGGCAAGTAGCAGGCAGATGAAGAGAGCGTGACACGAGCGGGGCACCAATGGAGCTAAAAACATCCCTATTTATTCCTCGCTATCAATCTCGTGGTTCGTACCATCGAGGAGAATACCTTGTACTAGTAGCCATTCTACCTGCCAGCGAAAAGGCGGGTCAACGGCGACTGCGGGTGACATGGGGTAACACACATGTGTAGAAAACTAGTTTATTGATGCAATTCGAAGCCTATCTGCAAGTAAATATCACATGACGACTTAGTTAGGTGTGCATCCAGCGAGATTCGCGCCCACCTTCGGGTGAACGTATATGAGGCGTTGGCTTCTGGATACTTCTGGGTTTGCTAGCAGTTGATCGGTCAGCAATTGCCTGCAGGCGATTGCGTAGCCATAGAAGTTGGGAGTGTAAGGCATGAATCTGCGGAAATGCTCTGCCTTCTACAAATAACCAACGCACCCAGTTGGCAGCCGAGACCAGTACGCCTCCCTCATCAAACCCTGAAATCACTCGACGTTCCTGTATGGATAACGGACGTCTTTGGGCGTATGCATCGATCCCTCGATGCCAACTGTCCTGGCAATCGTTGACCATACTCCCAAGGAGTCGAGAGATGTCACCACTGACCGCATCCACAGAGGCAGCGCCAAAATCGATCAGCCCAGTAACACGTTCTTCGGAAAAGAGTATGTGATCGTGACGTACATCACGTATACACCATTGTAGAGGTAAGGGTGTCTCTACGATTTGTTCCATTCTCTTGGTAACACCCTGAATGGAACGAACGATGCCTTCCAGCAATTCGAGGGCCATTTCACGTAGGTCGGTTAATTCTGAGGCACGCGTGGCTTTCCAAAGTCGATCCAGTTCTCCTTGATGCAAGGCATGGAGGATTGCCACGCGTTGTTGCAAGCCGGGGGAGCAAGCAAATTGTTGGTTGCGAATGGGGTGATTGTAGCTTGACGCCTGCCTGTGAAAGTCAGCCAAGGCGTGCATTGCTGCAGTCAGTTTGGCAGGTGTCGGTGTGCTGCTAAAATTTGCTTCGCCCGGCATCCAAGGTGTCAATTCCCACAGATTGTCTTCGTCAACAATAAAAGTACTTCCTTCTTGAGTTGCCAGCGGTACGGGAACAATGCGATTTCCTTGCTGGCCCAAATGAAGTAGCAGGCCATGAATCGCCATCAAGCCACCCATGGTCGGATGGGACTGGGGCCAGCGCCGCAAACAGAGTTCACGTTCTGCTAAAGTGAGCCGCCAAATCACAGCCCCGCTGAAGCCTCCCTGTACACCAAGCGAAGACACGCGAATTTGCGAGATGTCTTGAAACCAGCGGTTTAGAAAGCTGATTTGTTGGGTAGGGAACATACGCGAGTACTCGAAGTCAATTCCTGCATCGGTAAAAAATGGGGTATGTTTGCCTGGGCCGATTTGCACCTGGCGCAAACCACTGCCGGCCATTTTTCTGCGCAACTCTCAGCCTGCAAGGAGGTTGCAATGGATTATCGACCATTTATTGGCCTGTTGGCAAGCATTTTCGTAATGGCTGGGGTTCCCTGCAGCAATGCCGCAGTGTTTACCCAAACGGAACGACCGCTGAATTCTAACTCAGCCGGCCCAAAAAAACTGTCTGCAGACGAAACGAACCAATTGCTTTCTGGTTCAACCAAAATCGACGACCTAATCACATTATGCCAGCAAGAATCGCGACTCTGCGCAACTCTTCGGCCTCAAGATTTGAATAGAGACTTTCTCCTTCTCATCAGTATCGCACGTGGTATCGCGCAGCGTCCACTCGTAGGTGGACATGCGTGGCAATTTGGCAATGACTGGATTTGTCAGTTTTGACGGGTGGGTGACCCTATTCATTTGGTGCGGCGCAATACGCGCTACCCCCGGCAGTCCAGCAGCCGAAGTGGTCAAGCTTGCGTACAGTGACAACATATTGCATAGTTTGCCCATTCTTTCGCAGAAGTCCGACAAGAAACTCTTGGTCGATCTAACGCCTACTTTTATGCAGGACCTGCCGGAGATTTCGCAGGAAATGGATGACTTTGAGTTTGCGGCCCATTTTTCGCTTGCTCGTTAAACTGCCATAGAGAACGAAAGGCAGATCCAAGAACCCTGTAGGGAGCGCCCTCTGTGGCGTTTCGAGAGTAATGGTAAGGCCGGAAAGGCACAGAGGCTTATTCCTACCATGGTTCTTTATTACACGGATTGTGCTTGCTTGAAGACCTTGGGCTAATAGGATGACATCGGCTCCTGACTACGCTATGCTTAGCTCGGCCTCAATTCGGGTTTCCTACAACACAGCCATCCAGACTTCGCATCCACCATCTCTAATCATGAAACTGATTCTTGCCGTAATTCAACCCACGAAACTCGACTCCGTCATGCAGGCGCTTAAGCGGATTGGTGTGACGCGGTTTAGTGTCAGAGACGCAATGGGTTTTGCAAGGCAGCGCGGGCAGTTAGAAACGTATCGCGGTGCCGAATACCAAACCAATTTACTGCGCAAGATTGAGATTGAGATAGCTGTGAACGACGACTATGTAGAGCGAACGCTCGAATGTGTTCAGGAAGCTGCCCGCTCCAATACAGAAGGCAGTATCGGTGATGGGAAAATAATGGTGCTCCCCATGGAACAGGCCGTGCAAATCAGTGACGCCGGTCGTGGCCCCAGTGCAATTTAAGAAACGAACCCAGAACTCCAACCTCTCCCATGAAGCTTCTCTTGCTTAGCCAGGATTTAATGCTTACCGCGCGCACTGAGGGGCTGGCACGTAAACTGGGGCTTGCTTTGAATAGTCAGAGCAACCTGGCAAATTCGGAGTTGGATGCTTGTGGACTGATCGTAATCGATCTCACTTTAACAGGTTTGAATATCAAGGAGATTGTTGAACAAGCAAACGCTTTTCAGATTCCTGTAATCGCTTGTGCTCCCCATGTGCATGAAGCACGTCTGCAGCAAGCACGTGATGCGAATTGCAACCTGGTTGTCTCACGCGGCCAATGGGACCGGGAAGCCGAAAATCTATGCAAAGCGTTATTAGGCCATGAAGATTGAGTAGCTGGGTGCTTGCGCTACCGCTTTGAACATCTGGTCTTTTCGTAAGTGAGTAGTATGTGGCGTGCGGCCACCCACCGCTTGGAAGCTGTCACTTGAGTCCTAGTCCGGATATTCCATACGTTTCGTCGCGAGGTGGCCTAAGTGATTTCCTGCCGAAGCAGAAGTCGCCAGACTTCTGGGCCGGCTGGCTTGGCCTTTCTCTACTTCCCCCCGACTACGTGAGATACCCTCGCGTATTCCAACCCTATTGCTACCGCCTTGCGCCCGCTTGCCACTGGCAACCGTGCTCAGTTGCTCCCTTCTTTGACTTCAGTTGACTTCTGGCAGGCCGATTTCGTTTTTCTGCAACTCTGGCAAGCCCTGAAACGGATCTTGCTGGGTGAGTGTGATTTCATCCATTTCGGTCGAATCCACATGCCTGCGAAGTAACAGGTAGATTCCAACAAAGGTAGACCAAAGGTAGGCAAC
Source organism: uncultured Planctomycetaceae bacterium (assembly GCA_963935315.1). Taxonomy (GTDB): domain Bacteria; phylum Planctomycetota; class Planctomycetia; order Pirellulales; family Lacipirellulaceae; genus Bythopirellula. Next base: position 8,526 of record CAWWCC010000068.1, read on the forward strand.
CGGATAGGAAGCTGCTATTCCCAACCAGGTTTGTTTCCAAAAATGCATGGCCTGGGCGCCTGTTGCTGCCATGCCCGTGACCGAATCGTTCTCCTCAGAAGCCATCAAGATCATGTCTGCAGCTCGTTGGCTGCCAGATCCCCAAGAAATGGCCCAGTCTGCGAGATTGACTGAGGCAATGGCAAAATAGTGGACTGCCGTTTCGCCAAAACATCCAAGCAATCCGGCCACCATCAGATAAAAAAACAATTGCAGGGGGCGTTGGTAGACATATGCGTAGCAGCGAGATATGGCATCGAAGGCGTCAGAGCGTTCGATAGCGAGTGTGGCCCACATCAGTGGCCAGCCAAACAGGATTCCGATTAACACGACTGCACACATTGCTCCCCAAGCCAGGACAAATATCCAGGCCAGGCCCGTCAACATTGCCATAAAATCCAAACGTATGAGTAGCCCTGCAAATAAAAGAGGGATCGAGAGAGCAGCGGCTCCCAACAATGCAATCAAAGGTGCACCTGCTGTTCCCGAGAAAACGGTCGTGGCAGATTTTAGTGCAGACACCAACCCTAAAGTTTCGCCGCGCGTCAATTGCATTGCTGAGATACGTGCAATGGCTCCGCCAAAAATGGACCAGATGGCAATGGCCCAGCAGGCAGAGCTTATCAGTATGAAAGCAGTACGCCAGGTAATTGTGGGGTCGTTCATTTCAGTCAGTGGTTGGCTCAATAAATTCCAGGCGCGGAACAAAGGATTGTTTCGATACTCGGTATAGGTGTTGGGATGGGACAGTGACTCCCAATGGGGAAGTTGGGGGACTGTGTCGGTAAATCTTTGTAATTCCACAGGATTCTCGGCTGACAGGCTGCCGAGGACAGACCATCCAATCTGTGTGAGCAGGACACCCAGGTAGGCAAGGAATAACACACGCACCAGCAACGCGACGCGTAAACTACGAACCAGGATTAGCCAGGGGCAGATTTCAATCCAGCGAATTTCATGCAAGACACCCACCGGATGGGATATTCCTAATGACTTTTGTTTGGACATAAAGAGGCAAGTATCGCAAGTTCAAAAGACAGAATGGGGAAGCAGGGAATAGGAGCACAGGATAAATTACTGGATTCCGTAAGATCCTCCATCCCCTTTTTTGTCAGAACGGGCTTCAATTCACGTCTGCTGCTCGTGGAAGGGGCGAAGGGTCATTAAAACACCTAATATATAGACTTTCGTTCCTGCTGCGACCATCTCAAACGAGGGAATAAACGTTTGAAATCAACTAGCCAGCTTCTTCTTCAGCGGCTTCAGAATGCACGCCGGACCAGTCGTCGGCTGGTTTTTCATCATCTTCAATGTTGGGGATATGAGGCAATCGGTTGTCCTCGTTAAGCCAGCGACCTAAATCGATGGACCGACATTTTTCGCTGCAGAAGGGCTTCGAAGCAGACGTAGACGGTGTGAAATTAATATGGCAAGTGGGGCAACGCATGACGACGGATTCTCTCCTCAGTCCTTTTTATTGCCGGGTTTCTTTTTGTCTGTTTTCTTAGAGGAGTCGCTCGACTTTTTTTCTTTCGCTTTTTTAGCCTTTTCAGCACCTTTCTTGTACGATTCGCTTCGGTAATCCGTTTCGTAGAAACCAGATCCTTTGAAAACTACAGCAGCACCTGTGCCGAAAAGTCGACGCAATTTAAGTTTTCCACACTCGGGGCACTTGCGCTTATTCGATTCGGAGATTGATTGAAACAATTCGAATTCGTGTCCACAGGCATCGCATTCGTAGTCGTAGGTAGGCATCCAGGCTACTCTTTCTCACTTTCATCAGGTCCAGAAGAAATAATGACCTTAGAAGGTCGTACCACGCGATCATGCAACAGGTATCCCACTTCGGTTACCATGAGTATATGGCCATTCGGTTGTTCTTCCGATGGCTGTTGCAGGATGGCCTCGTGGTACTGGGGGTCAAAGGGGTGACCAACGTCTTCAATTCGTTTGCAGTTGTGCTGTTCCAGGAGACTGACCAACTGTTGTCTGACGAGCTTGAAACCCTCCAGCAGACTGGCCGCTTCGTCCGTTTGCCCTGAGGCTTCTATAGCGCGATCTATGTTGTCGATCACCGGCAATAAATCTCTCATTACCGAGATGGAAGCGTAACGTCTTTCTTCGTTGATCTCTCGTGTAGTTCGATTCCGTAGGTTTTCCATTTCGGCTTGCAAACGCAATACCCGATCCTTTTCGGCAGCCAATTCGTTCTCCGCTGAATCCATGGCCATGGATTCTTCAACGGCCTCTGCAATTTCTTTTGCGTTCTCTTCCTGCTGATCCAATGAGGCGTCGACCGAAGATTCGCCTTCTGGCGAGTTTTCGTCATGGGTTGTAGGGGGATTCGACATCTGTCTCGGACTCCTCATTAATCTTCGGCGGGCTCATCATGTGTGAAGTATTTCTTCACTTGGTCAAAAAAACCTTGTCGTTCAGGGGCTACATTCTTGTGCTCTAACTCTGCAAGTTGTCTCAAGAGAGTCTCTTCGTCTTCATTGATAACTTCAGGGACTTCGATGTTGACCTGTACGAGCAGGTCGCCCAATCCTACCACGCGAGGGTCAGGCATTCCCTTGCCCTTTAATTGAAAAACATGCCCAGTTTGCGTACCGGCTGGAATATCTATGGATCCCGGGCCACTTAGTGTTGGCACTTCGATCGTTGCTCCCAATACGGCTTGGGAATAGGTGATCGGTATTCGGCAAATAAGATGCTGTCCTTCGCGTTCAAAGAGAGGATGAGATAAAATGGTCACGATGCAGTAGCAATCACCGGCTGCTCCACCGTTCGGACTTGGTTCCCCTTGCCCAGCAATACGTACTTGCATCCCCTCATCGACACCAGCAGGAATCTCGACTTCTGCCTGAACCTTTTTCAGTATGTGACCTGAACCACGGCAGGGGCGACAAGGTGTTTTGACCGAACTGCCTTCTCCTTTGCAAGCAGGACACGTAGTTTGCACCCGCACAATTCCCGCTTGCTGGACCACCTGACCATGGCCGCCACAGTAAGAACAGGTTTCGCGTTTGCTGCCCTCCGCAGCTCCGGAGCCTTCACACTTAAGGCAGGGTTCATGACGCTGAAATTCTACCGTCTTGCGAATACCTTCTGCGGCCTCTTTCAGAGTGAGCGAGACATCGCAGCGTACGTCACGCCCTTTGCGTGTCCGCCGACGCCGCCCTGCCCTGCCTCCACCAAAGATATCTCCAAAGATATCTCCAAACGTGGAAAAGATATCTTCCACATCCGAAAATCCGCTACCCGAGTTGCCATTCAGGCCTGCGTGGCCGTGTTGATCGTAGCGCGCCCTTTTCTCAGTGTCATTGAGAACTTCGAAGGCCTCTGATGCTTCCTTGAAACGTGCGATGGCTACTTCATCACCCGGATTCTTGTCCGGATGGAACTTGATGGCCAGCTTGCGATACGAAGTCGAAATCTCACTTGAGGTAGCAGTGCGCGTGACTTCCAGAACTTCGTAGTAATCTCGTTTTTCGGGCATAAGTTTGATTCAACCACATGAAACGAAATAGGGTTGCTGGATTTATATTCCTACACACAAGCGGGCCACCGGCTAGGGTAGCCGAGTGGCCCGTTGTGAAAAACAACAATATTCTCCAGTCTTAGCGGACGCTGCCAACGACACCCTTCTTATCTTGGTCTTTTATGTCGTAGTTCGTCACCAAAGCCTCGGTAGTAAGCATCAAGCCGGCGATGCTAGCGGCGTTGGTCAAGGCCGTTTTTACTACCTTGGTAGGATCAATGATGCCGGCTTTGTACATATCTACATATTCGCCATTATTGGCGTCAAAGCCGACGGTCTTGCCCTTTTGGGAGATTTCATCAGACACCACGCTACCGTCCAGGCCACAATTATCAGCGATCTGTCGCAAAGGGGCGTCGAGTACGCTGGCGACAATGTTCACTCCAATTTTTTCGTCGCCTTTAGCACCGCTACGGGATGCTTCTACAACCTCCTTGCAGCGTAACAAGGCAGAGCCACCACCGGGGAGAATGCCTTCTTCCACGGCTGCGCGTGTCGCATGCAAAGCGTCTTCAACTCGAGCTTTTTTCTGTTTCATATCGGCTTCGCTACTGGCGCCGACTGAAACGATTGCTACGCCACCGGTTAGTTTTGCCAGTCGCTCTTGCAGTTTTTCGCGGTCGTAGTCACTGGTGCTTTCTTCAATGGAACGCCGGATTTGTTCGATCCGTTTTTGCACGTCCGCGTTGCTCCCACCACCTTGCACGATCGTCGTTGCATCCTTGGTGACCGTGATTTTTTTTGCTCTACCAAGTTGGTCGAGGGTCACGGATTCCAGCTTTTGTCCCAGGTCTTCGCTGATGAGCGATCCACCAGTGAGGGTGGCGATATCTCCCAGCATAGCCTTGCGGCGATCGCCAAAGCCGGGGGCTTTCACGGCACAAATATTGAGAACGCCACGTAGCTTATTCACAACCAGAGCTGCCAAGGCTTCGCCTTCAATGTCTTCGGCAATAATCAATAGCGGCTTGGCCTTCTGGCTGACTTGTTCGAGAATAGGCAGGAGATCACGAAGGTTACTAATCTTTTTTTCGTGCAACAAGATATACGTGTCTTCCAGAAGGCATTCCATATCAGCCGTTTGGTTGATGAAATAGGGAGACAAGAAACCCTTGT